>JBKXCY010000085.1:0-6784 GCA_046994005.1 Streptococcus sp. | reverse complement strand
TGCTCCTGTAGCAGGAAGTGGGCAGACTTTTGACTGGCAAAAGCTCGAAACCCAAAATTTCACAAAGCCCTTCTTTATTGCAGGAGGCTTGACGGAAGACAATGTAGCAGATGCCATTCGCTTCTTTCATCCTTATGCGGTGGATGTATCCAGTGGGGTCGAGACAAATGGAATAAAAGATCAAGAAAAGATAAAACGATTTATAGAAAGGGCCAAGCATGGCATATAAACAACCAGATCAAAACGGATTTTACGGGCGGTTCGGGGGACGATTTGTCCCTGAAACCTTGATGACAGCAGTTTTAGAATTAGAAGAAGCCTATAGAGAAAGTAAAGCAGATCCTTCTTTTCAAGCAGAATTGGATCAGCTTCTGAAACAATATGTCGGTCGGGAAACACCGCTCTATTACGCTAAAAATCTTACCAAGTATGTCGGTGGAGCCAAGATCTTTCTTAAAAGAGAAGACCTTAATCACACAGGGGCTCATAAAATTAATAATGCCCTAGGACAGGTTTTGTTGGCACACCGGATGGGCAAAAAGAAGATCATCGCAGAAACAGGAGCTGGCCAGCACGGTGTTGCAACAGCAACAGCTGCTGCTTTATTTGATATGGAATGTACCATTTACATGGGGGAAGAAGATGTCAAACGCCAAGCCCTCAATGTCTTTCGGATGGAGTTATTGGGCGCTAAGGTTCAATCAGTAACAGATGGTTCACGTGTTCTCAAGGATGCGGTCAATGCTGCCCTTAGAGCCTGGGTAGCAAATGTGGAGGATACCCACTATATCATGGGTTCTGCTCTAGGACCTCATCCATTCCCAGAGATTGTCCGTGATTTTCAAAGTGTCATCGGTCGAGAAGCCAAACGCCAATTTGCAGAGCAAAATGATGGTGCATTACCAAATGCAGTTTTAGCCTGTGTAGGAGGCGGATCGAATGCCATTGGGCTCTTTTATCCTTTTGTTGAGGATACATCTGTTGCCATGTATGGGGCAGAAGCAGCTGGCCTTGGGGTAGATACAGACCAGCATGCAGCCACCTTGACCAAGGGGCGTCCGGGAGTCCTTCACGGTGCCTTGATGGATGTGTTACAGGATGCCCATGGACAGATTTTAGAAGCCTTCTCGATTTCAGCAGGTCTTGATTATCCAGGAATTGGGCCAGAGCATTCTTATTTCCATGAAATCAAGCGGGCAACCTATGTGCCTGTAACAGACCAGGAAGCGCTAGAAGCCTTTCAATTGCTTTCGAAAGTAGAAGGAATCATTCCAGCTCTGGAATCGAGCCATGCTATCGCCTATGCGGTGAAGTTGGCTAAGGAGATGGGGCCTGAAAAATCTATGATCGTTTGCTTATCAGGACGTGGGGACAAAGATGTGGTACAAGTCAAAGACCGCCTAGAACAAGAGAGAGGAGAGTAAGATGGGAAAGACCTTAACAGAGCATTTACAAAAGCTGAAAGACCAGCAGCAAGGGATCTTTGTTCCGTATATCATGGCAGGAGATCATGAAAAAGGCTTAGCGGGTTTGCAGGAAACCATCCAATTTTTGGAGGAGCTTGGTGTCTCAGCCATTGAAGTTGGTATTCCTTTTTCGGATCCGGTGGCAGATGGCCCTGTGATTGAAGAGGCAGGACTGCGAAGTTTAGGCCGTGGGACGACGACAGAGGGTCTGGTGCAAACGATCCAGCACTTAGAGACAAGTGTTCCTTTGGTCATCATGACCTATTTCAACCCCTTGTTCCAATATGGGCTTGAAAACTTCTTTAGAGATGTAGAAGGAACAGCGGTCAAGGGAGTGATTATTCCGGATCTTCCTCATGAGCATGCAGATCTGGTAGAGCCTCTCTTAGTGGATAAAGACATCGCTTTGGTGCCGCTAGTGAGCTTAACCACAGGAATCGAGCGCCAGAAGAAATTGATCCATGATGCAGAAGGATTTATCTATGCCGTTGCTGTCAATGGAGTGACGGGGAAAGCTGGTAGCTATCGAGATGATTTGGATCACCACTTGGCCCAATTACACGAAATAGCGTCCATTCCTGTTTTAACAGGTTTTGGAGTTTCCAGCATGGAGGATGTTCACCGTTTCAACAAGGTCTCAGATGGGGTTATTGTGGGGTCCAAAATCGTTAAGGCCCTCCACCAAGGGGAGACAGACGCCACTGCTCGTTTTATTTCTCAAGCAGTGAAGGGCTAGAAGGTTCATTTTATTCATCATCAGCTTGATTCTCCTAGATCAAGCTCTTTGTCTACTATTTTAAACATTCCCCTCGTTTGTCTTTACAAACGAGGGTTTCTCGTTACAATAGAGGTAGTAACAAGAAAAGAGGAGAAGAGAATGATAAGCCTTGAAGAGATTGATCAAGTTGTCCAGTCAGGTCCTTTTGAACCAATCTGGGACTCTCTTAGCCATCAAGTCTGTCCAGATTGGTATCGAGATGCCAAATTTGGAATATTTATCCACTGGGGCGTCTACAGTGTACCTGCCTTTGGTTCAGAATGGTATTCGCGAAATATGTATATCCAAGGGAATCCTTGCTATGACTATCATCGAGAGCATTTTGGAGATCAGGCCAGATTTGGCTACAAGGACCTCATTCCTCTTTTTACAGCCGATCGCTTTGATCCGGCATCTTGGCTGGATCTCTTTCAAAAAGCGGGAGCCCAGTATCTTTTTCCAGTTGCGGAGCACCACGATGGTTTTCAGATGTATGCCTCTACTCTCTCGCTTTATAATAGCTTAGAAATGGGGCCGAGACGAGATGTCTTAGGAGAGCTGAGGGAGGAAGCAGAAAAACGTGGCCTGCACTTCTGTACGTCCTCTCACCGGGCAGAACACCAGTTTTTCTTTTCACATGGCAAGGAATTCACTAGTGACATTCCGCAAGAAGTCCCAAGAGACAGCCTTTATTGGCCAGCCGAGCCAGAGCCCAAGGATCATTTTGATCTGACTTCCAAGCCTTATCCAAGTAAAGAATTTTTGGAAGATTGGCTGTTGCGAACCTGTGAACTGGTGCGGGACTACCAGCCAGAGCTCCTTTATTTTGACTGGTGGATCCAGCATGAGAGTTTCCGTCCCTACTTGATGCGCTTTTTGGCTTATTATTACAATCTAGCAGCACAAGAGGATCGCAAGGTGGCTGTTTGTTACAAACAGGACGCCCTCCCTTTCGGTTCAGGAATCGTTGAGATGGAGCGGGGAGGATACGGAGAAACGCAAGCCTTTCCGTGGCAAATGGATACCGCGATCGCCCGTAATTCTTGGTGCTATACCCAGGATCTAGCCTACAAGACCAGTAAGGAATTGCTACAAAATTTAGTCGATGTTGTGGCCAAAAATGGCAATCTTTTGCTCAATATTGGACCCAAGGCAGATGGCACGATCCCTGAGCAAGACCAAGACATCCTCACAGAGATCGGGGACTGGCTGGCGGTAAATGGAGAAGCCATTTATCAGAGTCGGCCTTGGCGGGTGTCATCAGACGGACCGACCGAGGCCCAGGAAGGTTCCTTCTCAGATGGACAAGCACCACTCTATACCAGCCGAGATTTCCGCTATACCATGCGTGATGGCTTTCTTTATGCCATTCAGCTGGAACCAAGTGGAAGGACGGAAGAGCTGACCTTGCCGTCTCTCGCCTATGATCTCAAGCAACCGAGAATTCTTCATGCGCGCATTCAAAAGCTAGAGCTCCTTGGAGAAAGCCAGCCCCTTTCTTGGATACAAGATGAGACAGGGCTCCATCTTCAGTTACCAGCTTGCAGCAAAAAACAACCGCGTGTTTTGCGCCTCAGCTTTTAGTTTTCTTGAAGCTTTCTATAAGGAATCGTTTAGGTTTCTCTTGTATACTGTACTCATCCAATAAGAAATGAGGTACAGAAAATGAAAATCTCAGTTAATTATCCAAAACGCTTTAAGAAATTGCCACAACAAGGTTCTTGTTACGGCGAATAAACACTTCTCTTCATTTTTCATAAGAAACTCCTAAAGAAGGCTCTACCCGAAAGGGTAGAGTTTTTATGTACCAGAGACCTTGTGATTCGTGGTATAATAGGCCTATGGAAAAAAAGAATAAATTACTACTCATCGACGGGTCTTCCGTCGCTTTTCGTGCCTTTTTTGCACTCTATCATCAAATTGATCGCTTCAAAAATGCCAATGGTCTGCATACAAACGCGGTCTATGGCTTTAATCTCATGTTGAGCCATCTCTTGGAGCGCATCCAACCAACCCATGTCCTCGTTGCTTTTGATGCAGGAAAGACGACCTTCCGGACAGAGATGTATGCCGACTACAAAGGGGGCCGTGCAAAAACTCCAGATGAGTTCCGTGAGCAGTTTCCTTTCATTCGTGAGCAATTAGATCATTTGGGAATCCGTCATTATGAGCTGGCCCAGTATGAAGCGGATGATATTATTGGAACACTAGATAAGATGGCAGAAGCTACCTCAGTACCCTTTGAAGTCACCATTGTCTCTGGGGATAAGGATTTGATCCAGCTGACAGATGACAATACGGTGGTTGAAATCTCTAAAAAAGGGGTAGCGGAGTTTGAGGAATTCACTCCAGTCTATCTGAAAGAAAAGATGGGGCTGACACCAGAGCAATTTATCGACCTCAAGGCCTTGATGGGAGATAAGTCGGATAATATCCCAGGTGTGACTAAGATCGGAGAAAAGACCGGGATCAAACTACTCCTAGAGTATGGCTCTCTCGATGGTATTTACGAGCATATCGATGAGATGAAGGCTTCTAAGATGAAGGAAAACCTCATCAACGACAAGGAGCAGGCCTATCTGTCTAAGACTCTCGCAACCATCGATACCAATGCGCCTATTGAAATTGGCCTGGACGATATCACTTATTCGGGTCCTCATCTAGAAAATCTCGCCAAGTTTTATGAGGAGATGGGCTTCAAGCAACTCCGTCAGGCCTTGGATCTCAGTGGAGAAGAGGCGGCTCCTGTAGCCATTGACTATACAGAAGTCGAGCAAGTCACTCCAGATATGCTTACGGAAGATAGTTTCTTCCATTTCGAGATTTTTGGGGACAACTACCATACGGAACCCATCATTGGTTTCGCATGGGGGACCAAAGGTCAGCTCTACGCAAGTACAGATACTGCTCTTTTACAAACACCGATTTTCAAAGAATTTCTCGAAAAAACACCCCTCAAGGTCTATGACTTTAAGCGGGCCAAGGTCTTGCTCAGCCACTTGGACATTACCTTGCAAAAGCCGGCTTTTGATAGTCGATTGGCCAAGTATCTCTTGTCGACCGTAGAGGACAATGAAATTTCAACCATTGCGAGTCTCTATAGTCAGATTGCGCTACCGCTGGACGAAGTCGTTTATGGCAAGGGAGCCAAAAAAGCTATCCCAGAAAAGACCGCCCTATTAGAGCATTTGGCCCGGAAAGTCGGTGTTCTACTGGATACCGAAGAGCCCATGGTAGAGCAGTTGCAGGCCCATGACCAACTAGATTTGCTCTATGATATGGAGCAACCGCTAGCAGCTGTTTTGGCCAAGATGGAAATCGCGGGGATCAAGGTAGAGCGTCAGACCCTAGAAGACATGCAGGTGGAAAACGAAGTGGTCTTGGAGCGCTTGACTCAAGAAATCTACGAGCTTGCAGGAGAAGAGTTTAATATCAATTCTCCAAAACAATTGGGGGTCATCCTCTTTGAAAAATTGGGACTCCCTCTTGAATATACTAAGAAGACAAAAACCGGCTATTCAACAGCCGTTGATGTCTTGGAACGCCTGGCTCCAATTGCACCGATTGTGTCTAAGATTCTTGAATACCGCCAAATTGCTAAGATCCAGTCGACCTATGTCATCGGTCTTCAAGATTGGATTTTGGAAGATGGGAAGATCCATACCCGCTATGTACAAGATTTGACGCAGACAGGCCGTTTGTCCAGTGTGGATCCCAACCTGCAAAACATTCCTGTCCGTTTGGAACAAGGTCGTCTTATTCGTAAGGCCTTTGTCCCAGAAGAGGAAAACAGTGTCTTGCTGAGTTCGGACTATTCACAAATCGAACTGCGCGTCTTGGCCCATATTTCGGGAGATGAGCATTTGATTGACGCCTTTAAACATGGGGCAGATATCCATACATCGACTGCTATGCGCGTCTTCAATATTGAAAAACCAGAAGATGTGACGCCGAATGACCGTCGCAATGCAAAAGCAGTAAACTTCGGTGTAGTTTATGGAATTTCCGACTTTGGACTGTCTAACAACTTAGGGATCAGTCGAAAAGAAGCCAAGGCCTACATTGAGACCTACTTCGAACGCTACCCTGGCATCAAGGACTATATGGAGAGAGTGGTACGGGAAGCGCGTGATAAAGGCTATGTAGAAACCCTCTTCAAGCGTCGTCGGGAGATTCCAGATATCAATTCTCGCAACTTCAATGTTCGAGGCTTTGCGGAGCGGACGGCTATCAACTCACCAATCCAAGGATCTGCAGCAGATATCTTGAAAATTGCCATGATCCACTTGGACCAAGCGCTAGAAAGAGGAGCATACAAGACCAAGATGCTCCTTCAAGTGCACGATGAAATCGTTCTGCAAGTACCAAGTGATGAACTGGCAGCGATCAAAGAACTCGTCAAAGAGACCATGGAATCCGCTATCGAACTTGCAGTACCACTGGAAGCCGATGAAAACGAAGGCAAGACATGGTATGAAGCCAAATAAAATTGAGTTTATCCAAAACAGAAAGAGAGTGGGACAGAAATCGGTAATTCGTTAGAATTCGATTTCGTCGTCCC
>JBKXCY010000084.1:0-6799 GCA_046994005.1 Streptococcus sp. | reverse complement strand
GTGGACGTGTAGATGGTATGGAAGCACACGGTAACAGCCAAATCGTTCGTGCTTATGTGCCACTTGCTGAAATGTTCGGTTACGCTACTGTCCTTCGTTCTGCAACTCAAGGACGTGGTACCTTCATGATGGTATTTGACCACTACGAAGATGTACCAAAATCAGTACAAGAAGAAATCATTAAAAAAGCTAAAGGTGAAGCTTAATTTACCAATGCTTAAAAACTCTTCCCACTTTGGGAAGAGTTTTTCTTCGTTCCAAAAGTGAGTACAAGTAAAATAGCGCTTTTCCGATCGATCAAGACTTTGTGAAAAACTTTAATAAAAGAGGCAGTGATCTATGATAAATCTTGCTTTTCGTTGGGAAATAGTTGCTTTTTAATGCAATAAAGTATATAATAGAGACTGTTAAAAGATGTTTGGCGCTGTGTCAAGTTACTCTTTTCACAAAAAATTTTTTTGATTTTCATAAGGAGGAAATCACGAATGGTAGTTAAAGTTGGTATTAACGGTTTCGGTCGTATCGGACGTCTTGCTTTCCGTCGTATCCAAAACGTAGAAGGTGTTGAAGTTACACGCATCAACGACCTTACAGATCCAGTTATGCTTGCACACTTGTTGAAATACGATACAACTCAAGGTCGTTTCGACGGTACTGTGGAAGTTAAAGAAGGTGGATTCGAAGTTAACGGTAAATTCGTTAAAGTTTCTGCTGAACGCGATCCAGAACAAATCGACTGGGCTAACGACGGTGTAGAAATCGTTCTTGAAGCAACTGGTTTCTTTGCTACTAAAGCAGCTGCTGAAAAACACTTGCATGCTGGTGGTGCTAAGAAAGTTGTTATCACTGCTCCTGGTGGATCAGATGTTAAAACAGTCGTATTTAACACTAACCACGATATTCTTGATGGTACTGAAACAGTTATCTCAGGTGCTTCATGTACTACAAACTGCTTGGCTCCAATGGCTAAAGCTCTTCAAGATAACTTCGGTGTTGTTGAAGGATTGATGACTACTATCCACGCTTACACTGGTGACCAAATGATCCTTGACGGTCCACACCGTAAAGGTGACCTTCGTCGTGCACGCGCTGGTGCTGCTAACATCGTTCCTAACTCAACTGGTGCTGCTAAAGCAATCGGTTTGGTTATCCCTGAATTGAACGGTAAATTGGACGGAGCTGCACAACGTGTTCCTGTTCCAACTGGATCAGTTACTGAATTGGTAGTTGTTCTTGACAAGAACGTTACTGTTGATGAAGTGAACGCAGCTATGAAAGCAGCTTCAAACGAATCATACGGTTACACTGAAGATCCAATCGTTTCTTCAGACGTTGTAGGTATGTCTTACGGATCATTGTTTGACGCAACTCAAACTAAAGTTATTGACGTTGACGGTAAACAATTGGTTAAAGTTGTTTCATGGTATGACAACGAAATGTCTTACACTGCACAACTTGTTCGTACTCTTGAATACTTCGCAAAAATTGCTAAATAATTCATGTGTATGATGAGAGGAGGGAAACCTCCTCTTTTTTTGTACTTTTTTTAGGGCTTTCTCATCATATTATAGGAATTGCCAAAATGGATTGACAGTGCTAAATAGATTAGGGTATCCTATTCTTGATTGGAGATTTCTAATACAAGAAAATGAAAGCGATTACAGGTCGTGGAGAAAGGAGCCAATGGAAATCGCTCAAGAAAAAGAAAAAACCATACAAGGAGGTCAAGATGAAAGGTCATCGATTTGAAAAGAAAGAACGATTTAGTATACGAAAATTCAGTGTGGGAGTTTGCTCCGCATTGATTGGGTTAGCATTTTTGGGAACAGGCGCTGTCTCTGCAGATGAGACGGTTTCTACTAGTGGACAGGCCTTAGAAGCATCTTCAGCAACGACCGAAGACGTCAATCATCTAGTGAGAGAAGCTGGCGTCTATACTGCAGATGCGGCCTTACCTGCTGCAGAAACGGAAAAACCAGCCGCTGAAGCGGTCACTCCGGAGGCTAGTCCTACAAGTACAGAAGCTAGCTCGACAACTACAGATCATCCAGCCGTTTCAGAGACTGAAAAACCGAAAGCTGCTGCAGAAAAAGTGGCTGATTTACCAACCAATGAAGAAAAACAATTAAGACCCAAAGAAGTTAAGTTCGATACCTGGGACGATCTCTTGAAGTGGGAACCAGGAAAACGAGTGGATGACGAAATGAACAGAGCAAGCGTCCCACTTGCGAGTCGTTTTCAAGGGAAACAAATTAATGAACAAGCCAACCCTGAAGCGAAGATCCAAGCACTGTCAAACATGAACTCCAAAGCCAAGGATCATGCGTCTGTCGGTGGGGAAGAATTTAAGGCCTATGCTTTTGATTACTGGCAATATTTGGATTCCATGGTCTTTTGGGAAGGACTGGTTCCATCAGCAGATGTGATCGATGCTGCCCACCGAAATGGGGTTCCTATTTATGGAACAATCTTTTATAACTGGTCTAGCAGTATCAAGGATCAAGAACATTTTGCAGAAACCTTGAAAGAAGATAGTGAAGGCTCTAAAACTTTCCCGATCGCCCGTAAATTAGTAGAACTTGCCAAGTACTATGGCTTTGATGGTTACTTTATCAATCAAGAAACAACCGGAAATCTTGTAGAACCATTGGGTCCAAAATTGAGAGATTTCCTTCTTTATACCAAGGAATATGCGAAGAGTCTCAACTATCCGATTAAGTATTCCTGGTATGATGCTATGACCTATGAATATGGCCGTTACCATGAGAATGCGCTGGGAGAATACAACTACAATTTCATGCAGCCAGAAAATGGGGAAAACCCAGTTGATACCTTCTTTGCCAACTTTAACTGGGGCAAATCAGAAGTTGATTATTCCATCAGCACAGCTAAATGGATTCATCGGAATCCTTATGATGTTCTAGCTGGACTCGAACTCCAAAAAGGAGGCTCTTATAAGACTAATGTAGACTGGAATGCCATTTTAGATGAACATGGCAAGTTGCGTCTTTCCCTTGGTCTTTATGCGCCAGATACCATTACAGGGCTAGGAAAGACTGGAGAAGGATACCATACCCATGAAGATCTATTCTGGACAGGTTTCCAAGGAGATCCGACTAAAGGAAAACCAGCAGACCAATCTTGGTATGGAATGTCTAATTTGGTTGTGGACAAAACCCCAATCACTAGTGAAGATTTCAATACTTCCTTCAATACTGGTCACGGAAAACACTGGTTTGTGGATGGCAAGATTTCTAAAGAAGGGGAATGGAACTACCGTTCTGTTTCTGGCTACCTTCCAACCTGGCGTTGGTGGGTAGAGCATAGTGAAGATAGTACACCATTAAAAGGTCGCTATGATTTTGATCAAGCCTACAATGGAGGAAATTCTCTAGCCTTTGAAGGAGATTTAAAAGCCAATAGTAGTCAAAATGTCATGCTCTATTCGACCAAGATTCCTGTGACAGAAACGACAAAATTGAGCGTTAGTCATAAAGGTGGGGTCGGAGCAGCTGCCTGGATAGCTGTTGCCACAAAAGAAGACTACTCTGAATACGAATGGAAAGAATTGACACCGAGTGCGGATTGGTCTACTCAAACCTTTGATTTGGGAAGTTTGGCTGGCAAAACCATTTATGCTGTGAAGATGTTCTTTGACCATGATACGGATGTCAAAGACTACAAATTTAATCTTGGCCAATTGTCGATTACGTCGAACCAAGAGAAACCAGCTACTCCAGCAGAAGTAACCGTTCGAGCAAAACGCCTACAAAATGCGCAAGAAGCAGAAGCAGTTCTCAATTTTAAAGGGGTAGCAGATGCGGATTATTATGAAGTCTATGAAAAAGATGGCGACAACTGGCGTCTCTTAACAGGGTCTTCTGCAACAACCGTCTATCTACCAAAAGTTAGCCGTTCAGCAAGTGCTGAAGGAACGACTCAGGACCTCAAGGTTGTGGCAGTTGGGAAGAACGGCCAACGTTCAGATGCAGGAACTGTGGCCTTTGATTGGGGTATGACCGTGTCAGATACCAGTCTTCCAAAAGCCCTAGCACCAAACGTGGTCATCGGAGCCAAAGTGATCGGTTCGAGCTTCCCAGATGCGGATGGTAGTGAAGGCATCGAGGGGATGTTAAATGGGACCATTACCAGTCTTTCAGATAAATGGTCTTCTGCTCAATTGAGTGGAACCGTCGATATCCGCTTGACACAACCTCGGACCATTGTTCGTTGGGTCATGGACCATGCTGGTGCTGGTGGAGAATCTGTCGATGATGGCAAGATGAATACCCGTGACTTCGACCTTTACTACAAGGACGAAGCCGGTGAATGGAAGCTCGCTAAGGAAGTTCGTGGCAATAAAGCCCATGTATCTGACATTACACTTGATCATCCGATCAAGGCTCAAGACTGGCGTCTCCATGTCATTACAGCCGATAACGGCACCCCATGGCAAGCCATCCGGATTTACAACTGGAAGATGTATGAAAGTCTGGATACGGAAACGGTCAACATCCCGATGAAACATGCTGCAGCGCAAAATCTGGGTAATCATTTTGTCCAAGTCGGCTTCAAAGATGTTCCAGCTAATACTACTCTGACTCTTTATGCCGATAAAGAAGCTACTAATCCAATTGCGACCATGACAGCCGATCAAGCTGGAAATCTGATCTTTAAACCACTGGCTTTTGAATCAACCCCATCTCTTCTCTACTATCGTGCGCAAGAACCTGGCAAAGATATCAGTAATGTTCTAGCAATTGAAGTTCCAAAAAATGATAAAGAAATTGCGGGACTTCAATTTGAAGATGGCTTGACCAAGAAGGTCTACCGGGAAGGCGATGCCCTTTCCTTGAAAGGGGCGACTCTCCGCGTTCATTATAAAGATGGCCAAGCAGATCAACTGGTCAACCTCACCAACTCAGGTGTAGAGATTCATGGATTTGACAGTAGCAAGCTGGGAGAACAACACCTAGAAGTCTCTTACCTTGGTCAGAAATTGGATAAGACCCTCACTGTTTTTGTGGTCAGTGCAGAAGAAGCAGGTGAAAAAGCAGTTGCTGTATAGAATTGACCGACAAACCAAAAGTGGAATATATTGTCGGAGAATCATTGGAAAAAGAAGGTGGACGCTTTACAGTCGTCTTTGAAGATGAAACGACCGAAACGCATGCCTTGACAGATGAAGGTGTGGAAGTGACTGGCTTTGAAACGACAAAGGAAGGTCGTCAAACCATCACTGTCCATTACAAAGGGGCTAGCACAAACTTTGATGTCCTCGTGAATCCAAAACCAGCTCTCAACGATGAATACCTCAAGCAAAAATTGGCTGAAGCTGAAGCTGCAAAAGCCAAAGTAGACTTTACTTTTGCGACTCCTGAAGTCAAAGAAGCCTTGCTGGCTGGAATGGCTGCTTCTGAAAAAGTCTTGAAAGAGCATGATACCAGCACACAAGATCAAGTCAATGAGCAGTTGAACCAATTGACCGCTCTCTTGAAAGCCTTGGATGGTCAAGCCAATCTAACAAAAGAAAAAGAAGCTCTCTCTGCTCTGACAACAGAAGCGACTGCTCTATTAGCAAGCAAGCCAAATCACCCTTCTGGTGAAGCTTTACAGGCACTTCTGGAGAAAAATAAAGAACTTCTAGCTTCTTCAGAACTCACTCCTGAAGCGCTTGAAACAGCTAAGACAAGTCTAGAGACCTTGATTGCACTCCTGAAAGAAGATAAGCCAGCGGTCTTTGTAGACCCTGCAACTGGAGTCGAAGTTCAATTCTCCAACTTAGAGCCAACCGTTGTCAAAGGACTAAAAGTCGCAAAAGTTGAAGCCAATCAGGCAGAAAAAGAAGAGCTGAAGGGCCGAGAAGGAATCGTATTTGATATTGAAGGCGTAGATGCAAGCGGTCAAGACATCGATACCCAGCATCCATCCCTTGTGAAAATCCCTGTGGATAAGGATAAAGAAGTGGAGCAAGTTCTCTTCTTCCCAGAAGGTCAAGCTCCTCAATCCTTGGCCTTTGAGAGAGTTGGAGATGTAGTTATCTTTACAGCTCCTCACTTTACCCACTATGCGATTGTCTATAAGCCAGAACAAACGGAAGGACCAGACCAACCGATCCAACCAGAAGAACCGGCTAAACCAGATCAGCCTGTTCAACCGGCTCAACCAAATCAGCCAGTCCAACCAGTTGCCCCAGTGACTCCGGATCCAGCTAATCCATTGAAGCCTACAGAGCCTTCTCAAGTGGATCAGTTGACCCTAACGATTTCTACTCAAGCGGGTCATCAAGAGGAAGATCACAAGGATATGGTCGATCAAGAGATCCATCAGTTGTTAAGTGCCCACCAAGGAGCGAACTCACAGCCAACGGTTCAGCAAGAAACAAAAGATGCAAGCAAAGAAAGTCAATCGGAACACTTGCCAAATACGGCAAGCCTAGAAGCTTCCTTTGCAGCTGAAGCTGTTCTCTTAGCGGCCTTAGGCGGCTTCCTCTTGGCTGGTAAGAAGAAAGAAGAGTAAGTCTTTTACAGGATTCTTTCGTTCACTTAAAAAGTCACTCTCAAAAAACCTCTCTGGTGAAAACCAGAGAGGTTTGATCTTGTATTTAGAAGTGTCGTTCGGATCCTGTGAATTAGAGGGGAAAAGCATTGGATTTTTCTACCTCTTTTACAGCTTTTGTGATATAATTATCATGTATTAAAAAAAGAAGGAGTCATATCTAATGGCAAAATTGACTGTTAAAGACGTTGACTTGAAAGGGAAAAAAGTTCTCGTTCGTGTTGACTTCAACGTTCCTGTA
>JBKXCY010000083.1:2143-6882 GCA_046994005.1 Streptococcus sp. | reverse complement strand
GACGACGAAATCGAATTCTAACGAATTACCGATTTCTGTCCCACTCTCTTTCTTTCCTTATAGGATATTTTCATATTCATCGCGGACAGATTGAGGCCAGACACTGGTTTGGACTTCACCGATATGTTTCTTACGAAGTAAGAACATAGCCAAACGAGATTGCCCGATCCCTCCACCAATTGTGAGTGGGAAGAGACCATTTAATAAGGCCTTGTGCCACTCTAATTGGAGACGATCTTGATCTCCTGTAATCGCAATTTGACGGCGAAGCGTTTCCTCATCGACACGGATTCCCATTGAAGACAACTCAAAGGCTGAACCTAGGACATCATTCCATACAAGGATATCACCATTCAATCCCTTGTAGCCATTTTCAGATTCTGTTGTCCAGTCATCGTAGTCAGGTGCGCGTCCATCGTGTGGTTTGCCATCTGCAAGCTCTCCACCAATCCCGATCAAGAAAACGGCTCCGAATTCTTTGGCAATAGCATTTTCACGCTCTTTTGGAGTTAAATCTGGATAGCGTTCCACCAATTCTTCTGTGTGAACAAAGGTAATTTGTTTTGGAAGAACTGATTCAATATCATATCGCGCTTCTACTGCTAGTTCTGTTAAGCGAATTGCCTTGTAGATCTTTTCAACTGTTTCTTTAAGGTAAGCGATATTGCGTTGACCATTTGGGATGACTTTTTCCCAGTCCCATTGGTCTACATAAACGGAGTGAATGGCATCTAGTGAATCTTCATCTGGACGAAGGGCCTTCATGTGGACAAAGAGGCCTTCGCCTTCGCCAAACCCAAAACGCGCCAAGGTGTGGCGTTTCCATTTTGCGAGTGAATGCACGACTTCATAAGTCTCATCAGGAATTTGAAGGACCTTTACAGATACTGGGTGTTCAATCCCAGAAAGGTTATCCTGCATCCCGTCTCCGACCTTGCTCAAAATTGGCCCTTGGACTTCAATGATGTCCAATTTATCTTTTAAATATTGTGTAAACGTCGTTTTTACAAACGAAATTTCTTTTTGTTGGTGTATAAAACTTTTTTTCATATAATTCCTCGTTGTTAGAAGTTGTAAAACTGATTATACTCTTTTTTCATTCAAATTCCAAGCCTTTCCGTCACCTTATAACGGAATTTTTCTCTTGCAAAAGGATTTTATTTTTGATAAACTATATGTAACTTTTAAAACGTTACATAGGAGAAGCGACATGTTTGATGCAAAAAAACTAAAAGAAAGACGCCTGGAAAAAGGCCTGACCCAAGCAGATGTCTACGAGGATCTCAAAATTTCTCGCAAGACTTACTCCAGTTGGGAGAATGGCTTAGCGGAGCCACACGAAAAAAATCTCAGGAGGTTGGCCAAGCGCCTCTCCGTTAAAGAGGACTACTTTATTAACAAAGACTCCGCACTCTACACCTACCCTTTATTAACCCCACCTCATCAAAAGAAAGTTGACCAATTGGCCAGCCAGTTATTGGAACAGCAGCAAAAAGTTGTTTCCTTGACGGCTTATAAGGTTCTTTCGATTGAGCTAGCAGCTGGTTTAGGACATACCTTTTATGATAACGAAACGGACTATGAAACCGTCTATTTTGACAAAGAGATTCAGCATGACTTCGCCTCTTGGGTATCTGGAAACTCGATGGAACCTCTCTACCCCAATGGCTCTGTTGCCCTCATGAAGCAGACCGGATTTGACTACGATGGGGCTGTCTACGCCCTCATCTGGAATGGAAAAACTTACATCAAGAAAGTCTATCGGGAGACTGAAGGATTGCGCTTAGAATCCATCAACCCTGACTACGATGATTTATTTGCTCCTTACGAAGACGAGCCAAAAATCGTCGGCATTGTGGTCGGGCATTTTCTTCCGCTTGAGGTATAAATATGCTATTTGATTATTCACGTGAGCCTCATTCTGATATTGCTTTTGTGGATATGAAAAGTTTTTATGCCAGCTGTGAGTGTGTCCGTCTGGGCCTAAATCCCCTGACCACTTCTCTTTGCGTCATGAGCCGGAGCGACAATTCTGCTGGTCTGATTTTGGCCAGCTCTCCCGTTTTCAAACAAGTCTTTGGCAAGAAGAATGTCAGCCGGAGCTACGACCTGCCTTTTGATCTCAAGACCAGAAAATTCAATAGCTACGTCTCAAAAAAACAAGGATTGCCGACGGATCCAGGCTTTGTTTCCTACATTGAATCCTGGGCCAAGAGGACCCTGATTGTGCCGCCACGCATGAATGCCTACATTCAGGTCAATATGGAAATTCAGAAGGTTTTTCAGGAGTTTGCGGCACCCGATGATATTTTCCCTTACTCGATTGACGAAGGCTTTATCGATCTGACTTCTTCCTTAAATTATTTTATTCCAGATTCCTCCCTCTCGCGAAAGGAAAAACTGGACCTTCTTTCTGCCAGGATCCAAAAAAGAATCTGGCAGGAAACTGGAATCTATTCTACCATCGGCCTCAGCAATGCCAATCCCCTTCTTGCCAAGCTAGCCTTGGACAATGAAGCCAAGCATTGCCGAAATATGCGCTCCAATTGGTCTTATGAAGATGTAGAAAGTAAGGTCTGGAAACTGCCCCAGCTTACTGATTTTTGGGGCATTGGACGTCGCACTGAAAAGCGATTACAAGGGATAGGGATCACGTCGATTGCCGAACTGGCTCAAGCTCACCCAGATCTCTTAAAGAAAGAATTCGGAGTCATGGGCCTTCAACTGTGGTTTCATGCTCATGGCATTGATGAAAGCAATGTCCACAAGCCTTATCGTCCGAAATCACGAGGCATTGGTAACTCTCAAATTTTGCCCTATGACTACCATCTACAAGCTGATATTGAACTGGTGTTTCGGGAGATGGCTGAACAGGTGGCTATTCGCTTGCGACGAAAAAAAAAGAAGACCCAGCTGGTCTCCATTCATGCTTCCTACTCCAAAATCGAGGGGCTTCCGTCCATTCACTGCCAGCAAAAAATTGAGCCTACCCAATCCACCAAGGTTTTATCCGATACGGTTCTGCGGCTCTTTCGCTCCAAGTACGAAGGAGGAGCCATTCGGCAGATCGGCGTTTTTTATGGAGAACTTGTCGAGGAGTCTCTTCAACTCTTTTCTCTCTTCGATGATCCAGTAGCCTTAGAAAAAGAGGAAAAACTCCAGCAGACCATTGACCGCATTCGGGACCAATTTGGCTTTACCTCTCTTCAGAAAGGCTCCTCATTACTAGAAAACTCACGCGCCATTGCACGCAGTAAACTAACAGGCGGACATTCCGCAGGAGGCTTAGATGGATTAACATGATCGACCGTTCTTATCTCCCTTATCAATCCGCCCGAGAATTTCAAGATCGTGGCATGGCCAAATGGGCTGGCTTCTTTTTATCCGAGCACACAACTGCCCTGCATACAAAAGAAATTGACCGCAGTCAGCTCACGGTTCTTCCACTTGCTGAACAGATCCAGCTCCTGGAGCAGGCCTTTCAACAACAAACGACGATCTCGATCACGACTCTAGAGGGGAATCAATTTGCAACCTACACAGGTTTGATTCACACCTTATCTGCTTCTGAGGTTCTTCTCAAAAGCGATGGCCACTACTACCGTCTCCTCGTAGACTCTATCATTTTTATTGAATCTGAGGAAACAGCCTATGAAACCTATTCAGACTAAACACGAATTACAATTTGATTATTTTTCGGAGAATTACCACCAATTTGAGATGGACTTTTACAAGTGGGCCGCTACTTCTACGCCGCTCGTCTTTTTAGAAGACGATATTCTCCACTCTATGGCAGCAGGCCAGCGAAACTACTTTCGTCTTCACCACACCAAAAGTCGGGATCATCGAGACCATTATTTCTATTTTAAGGTTTCCACACTCTCCCAATCACCCCTGACCCGTATTTACGCTTATACAGGACATCACTTACAAAAGATAGATCCTCATCAGACAGAGAAAAAGGATAGCTTGATCTGAGAAGCTATCCTTTTTCTTAATTTATGGGATTCACTACAGTCCTTACGAGTGATTAGAATCCATCTACGTTTGTGTAGATTTTTTGTACGTCCTCGTCGTCTTCAAGAACGCTGTAAAGTTTTTCAAATGTTTCCAAATCTTCACCTGACAACTCAACTTCTGATTGAGGAATCATTTCCAATTCTGTTACTTGGAATTCTTCGACACCTGATTCACGCAAAGCAACGATCGCTTTGTGAAGATCAGTTGGTGCAGTGTAGACTGTAATCGTTCCTTCTTCTGCTTCGACATCATCTACATCAACATCTGCTTCAAGCAAAAGCTCAAAGATGGCATCGGCATCATCACCAGCAAAGACGATAACACCCTTGTTGTCAAAGAGGTAAGATACAGAACCGGAAGCTCCCATGTTCCCACCGTTTTTACCAAAAGCAGCACGGACATTGGCAGCTGTACGGTTAACGTTTGACGTCAAAGTATCAACGATCAACATCGAACCATTTGGTCCAAATCCTTCGTAACGTCCTTCTGTAAAGGTTTCGTCAGTGTTTCCTTTTGCCTTATCGATCGCTTTATCAATCACGTGTTTTGGCACTTGCGCTTGTTTCGCACGGTCAATAACGAATCTCAAAGCAGTATTTAGTTCTGGATCTGGTTCACCCTTTTTAGCAGCTACATAGATCTCCACACCAAATTTAGCATACACTTTTGAGTTGGCACCATCTTTGGCAGTTTTTTTGGCAACAATATTGGCCCATTTA
>JBKXCY010000083.1:0-2043 GCA_046994005.1 Streptococcus sp. | reverse complement strand
TTTTGAGTTGGCACCATCTTTGGCAGTTTTTTTGGCAACAATATTGGCCCATTTACGTCCCATGAGGATTCTCCTTAAATTTTTTCAAATTATTTTCAATCTTTAACATTATATCACAAATCATCGAAGTTAGACTAGATTTTTCTATTTTTAGAAAGGGGATTTTATAGGAATTTTCTTCGAGTTGGGAATTTTAAATAGCTATCCTAACTATCAAAAAGATCCTCTTTTAAAGACTTAATAATGATCTTTAAAAGAGAGGAAAGCGACACCTGACTCATCTAGCATATAAATCAGGCGATTCTCTGCATCAATCCGTCTTGACCATGCTCCTTGAAAGTCATATTTCAAAGGCTCAGGCTTACCAATCCCTGCAAATGGGTCCCTTTGGATCTCTTTGATAAGGGTATTGATTCGCTTCAGTGTTTTTTTGTCCTGACTTTGCCAGTAACAATAATCCTTCCAGGCATCTTCTGTAAACTTGAGTAACATCTGTTACCCCTCAATCTCATGGAGTTGAACCTGACCAGCTCGGACTTCTGCCATGCCCCGCAAGACCTTATCTGACAATTCCTTGTTCTGAGCTAGTCTCAGGGTTTCTTGTAGGCTGTCCCACTCGCTCTTAGAGATGACCACAATATCTTCGTCTGGATTCTTATTCACGACCGTCAAAGGCTCAAACTCATCATTCACCTTCTTCATATAATCCTTCAAATGATTGCGGAATGTTGAATAAACGACTGCTTCCATTGCCATACCTCATTCTACCTCTTTTCTATTATTATACATGAAAAAGAAAAACTTGTCAGGAACTTGTACAAGTTTTCCCTTCTCCAATTAATTATTCGTAAAAAATTTCTAAATTTGGTAAAAAAAATCTACTGTCTAAAGGAATTTTTAGACAGTAGATAAACACTGTTTCCGCGCATCATCACTTTCTTGCCTTACGTGAATGTGGACAGAGAAAATTTACGTCAGACTGTTGATTCTTCCACCCTCACTGGCACCCGACCCCAGATCTGCTCTGGCAATTGGGGATGGCCTAGTTGATACACCTGATCGGCTTGCTGGGTCAAACTGTCCCAAGGTTCCTTACCGATTCGGGTCACCAAGTCCACTTGACCTTTTAGTGATTTGAGGTGAGCTTGTCCCTTTGCGGAAAATCCTAAGACATGAATGGCATCGGGAAGAGATTGATCCATCGCCCCTACCAAGATGTAGGTCAAGATGCGGCGCACACGCGCCTTGGTATAGCGCTTGGTTGCGACTTTCTCCACCAGGTCTTCCACAGAACTAGCACTTCGAACCGCATCCTTTATCCGATTGGCCAGTTCCTCATTGACCTGAAAAATCTGTGTCAAATCCGGACGGGTTAGGATTTGATAACGGAGCAGTTGGTCATAATTCTCCCAAGATACCTGTGGAGCCGACTGAAAGAGTTGGCTATTGGGCATGAATCTAGCAACAAAGTCCTGATCTTCCTTGTGTAGGCGTAGACTAGTCGCAGAAGCATAGGCCACCTCTTTTTCTTCTGAATGGTAGCCCGCACCCTGGCGCTGGACGGGCTTAAGCACAATCCCCTTCCCAGCACAAGCCTTGGCATAAGCCAGCCCTAGAATATGATTGGGAGTATCCCCTGTGAACTCCACTCCAGCAAAGGTTTCCCACATTTTTTGCGTTTTCTGTGGATAGGATAAATCGCCTGAAAGACTTCGCAGGAAAGCTTCCATTTCCGCTTCTTTCTCCGAATAAACAGTCGCAATCGCTTGGTAATCTAAGACCTCTTCTGTCCCAAAAGTCAATTGGTCGATTCCTAGACGGGACAAGATTTCTACCGCTCCCTTAGCAAAATGGTCAGCCGACTGAACAGCCACGAGAAAGGGGAGCTCGACCACCAGGTCCGCTCCATTTTCCAAAGCCATCTGCGCGCGAATCCACTTGTCTACAATGGCAGGTTCGCCACGTTGAACAAAATTCCCAGACATAGCGACGATTTTCACCCCTTCTGCCTGTTCCAGCAAGTACTTGTGACCATTGTGAAAG
>JBKXCY010000082.1:0-6896 GCA_046994005.1 Streptococcus sp. | reverse complement strand
AAAATGAATCCGGAGTGACATTTAAGATCCCACAAAGAAGGGTCCCTTGGCCACTCAGCCATTTATTATCAATCATTTTCGTTCTCCTTCGATTCCCTTCCTACAGCATGCTTGCGAACAAAAGAGGCTAGAACAAGTGTTCTAAACCCCTGAGTCTACTCTCCATACGGATTTCTGATTTTATCTGACCTTCTGTAGGATGGTTCTGCATCAAAACTCATTGGTACCTACCATTTTATCATAATTTATCATGGAAGAAAACTCTCGATACCGGCAATAAACAAAGGAGGAATACAGCAGGATAATAATAAGCCAGCGCATTCAAGGTCATATGAAGGCAAATGCTATACTCGATCCGCTTGTAGCGATACGCCACCCAAGTTAAGATCAAGGACATGCCTCCGTAAGCTACCCATTCCCCTAGGGTACTCGGTCCATGCAAGTAAGTAAAAAAGAGAGCACCGGCTAGGTAACCGATCGGTTCTGCCCCTCGAAAAATCAAACGAGGGATAATGGCCCGACAGAGCAGCTCTTCTAGAATCGGAGCGACAAGGATCACGACCATTCCCATAGCGAGAAAAGGAGCATGAGATTGTAGTTCATTTAGAGCCGCTTGGTTTGCCGTCGTACCACCTGCCTCTTGTTTCAACAAGGGATAAGCGAGCAGGTTATTAGCCATCAATAAGAGAAGAAAAAGAAAATTTCTCCCCAGAGCCGGCCAGGTTATGACCCGAACATCTAAGTTCTCCAGAGGGCTCATCTTGATGACCTTATAAAAAACAAAGAGCACCGCCACTGTCACCAAGAGAGTGAGGATAGTGATCCACCTTGCATCTACTCCTTCTTGAAGGGAATAAACCATAGTGATGAGGGGAAATTGTGAGAGAAAGAATAAGGGCACAAAAAGAAGGAGCCAGAGGGCATTCTTACATAATGGGTGCTTTCGAACAAAAGACTGTATATTTTTCAATGGACAACCTCTTTCTTGTATAAAATAAGAAGACTGGGGCTTTCGCCTCTAGCCTTCTCACATTATTTCAGTTTACTGATTTTTGAAACGTTCAACGTCACGCGCAATCACCAACTCTTCATCAGTTGGAATCACCAATACCTTCACACGAGAATCATCTGTGGAAATATCTCCGACAACTCCAAAGACGTTCTTTTCAGGGTCGACCTTGCAGCCAAACCAGCTGATTCCATTGATAATAGAAGAACGAACGTTTACTGCATTTTCACCGATTCCTGCTGTAAAGATGATGGCATCTGCACCATTCAAGACAGCCAAGTATTGACCGATGTATTTTTGCAAACGATCGATAAAGATATCGTAAGCCAATTTGGCTTTTTCGTCTCCATTGTGCATCGCTGTATGAATATCCCGCATGTCACTAGAAGATCCAGAAACACCCAGAAGACCTGATTCACGATTGAGGATACGGCTAATATCTTCAGGCTTATTGAAATCCTCTGTATGTTCCATCAAGTAAGGAATAATCGCTGGATCGAGATCCCCTGTACGGGTTCCCATCATGACACCACCTAGAGGTGTGAAGCCCATTGAGGTATCGACAGAGATTCCCTTGTCAACCGCTGTAACAGATACACCATTTCCAACGTGGCAGGTGATCAATTTCAATTCTTCTAATGGTTTTCCAAGAAGTTTAGCAGCTTCACCAGCTACATACTGATGACTGGTTCCATGAGCGCCGTACTTACGGACCTTATTTTCTGTGTAATATTTAGTTGGAAGAGGGTAACGATAAGCTTTTTCCGGCATGGTTGTATGGAAAGAAGTATCAAATACCACAACACTGGTAATATTTGGACAAATCTCTCTAAAGGCACGAATTCCAGCTGCATTTGCGGGATTATGAAGAGGTGCTAACAAAGACAATTCTTCTACTTTTCGAAGGACTTCGTCATCTACCAAGGCAGAATCCTTGAAGTATTCTCCACCAGCAACGACGCGGTGGCCCACACCTGTAATCTCATCGTAGGATTTGATAATATCAAAGCGAATCAAATCATCCAACAAAATTTTTACAGCTTGTGTATGATCCTGGATATCTAATACTTGTTTTTCAGAGCGTCCATCAAATTTAACAGTTGAAATAGAATCTTTCAAACCGATCCGTTCAATCAACCCTTTTGCAAGAACAGTTTCCTCTGGCATTTGGTACAATTGCCATTTCAAACTAGAGCTTCCTGCATTAATAGAAATTGTTTTCGACATATATTCACCTCATTAAGCGTTTTCACTTCCTCTATTATATCAGATCTTTGATCAAATTTCACTATCCTTTAACCAGTTTTGGAAACTTTCCATAAAGTGAACCACCTGGTCGTGATCCTGGAGATCGGTAAACGGATAGACAAAGGGCTGAACAGACTCTTCTTCTTGTTTTCGTAGGACGAAAATCGTCTTAGCATAGGCTGGATTTGAAAAAAGAGATTCTGGCAAGGTCAGCATGGCAAGGAGTTGGGCCTTGTCTGTTAGCCAAGCTTTCAACAGATCACTCTGAGGGCTTGTCAAGAGGTTATTTGGAGCTAAAAAGATGGCAACTCCTTGAGGTTTCAGATATTTCAGAGCCTGTTCCATCATGAGGTGATGGGCATAGGTATGGCCTTCGGAGCTCGCCACCTGATAGCGCTGTGCAATCGCATCATCTGGATAATAGCCAATCGGTAAGTCGCTAACGATCAAGTCACTTTCTTTCAACACTTGTGGGCGAACCGCATCGCCTTGTGCAAAGACAACACTGGATTCCATCACATCTGCGATACTAGCAGATAGGTCAATCAAGAGATCATCCACTTCCAATCCTAAGTAATCAATCGTGAGGCGGCTATTGTTGACAATGGTCTCAGCGAGATTTCCGGTTCCACTTCCCACTTCTAAGACATCTAGTTGGTCGTCTTTGGCTAACTGATCGATCAAAAATGTAATGATAAAACCAATCGCATCTGGTGTGAACTGGTGATTCGCTTGTAAAGGCTCTGTCTGAGCAGCTTTCATAAAAAGGAATTGGTAGGCTCTGCGCCATTCTTCCTTACTTAAATCTAGTTCTTTTAATTTTTTGCTATTGTTTTTAACAATGTCTAGATCCGTCTTGCCATCCAAATACATGGCATTCTGTTCAATCAAGGCGTCATAAAAGTTGGTCGACAATTCATTTTGAATACTTTGAGTGTTTTCTAATAGATAGGTATAGGCTTGTTCAATTTTTTCGAAATTCATGATTTCCTCCGCACCCTATCATACCAAAAATTAGTCTTTTTCGCTATTTTCTGATGGCTCCTTGGCCTCTTTTGGCGTCTCTTCAGAAGGCTTTTCGCTCCCTGCCTTCTCCTTATCTTTCTGCGTCTTCTTCTTTTCTTTTTGACTCTTCTTGCTTTCCTTTTCTTCCCTTACAGGAAGGACAAACTCATAGCTTTCGCCATCCATCTTAGCCTGAGCATGAAGAAAACCAGTATCCTTCTTTAGCTGAACTGTTCCAGACTTTAAATGAATCTCTGATGTCTTCTCATCACTCTTTCTCTTTTCAAGAGCCAATTGCACCAAAGCATAGGCCCGAAGGCGATCTTGACTCGTCTTTAAGATCCGTCTCTCCGCAACCTGACGATGCAGGTAAAACTGAAGCAAGAGACTAAAAATCGCTGCCATCAAGAGGGCGTAGAGCAAGACACCAGCCTTAACTTTTTTCATTTTGCATCGCTGGTACCACATGGTAGACATACTCCCTTTCTAGACCTTCTTCGAAATTCAACCGCAGATGAAGGAGCTCTCCCTCCTGCCAAATTTGGCTAGAGCGAACCCCTGAAATCATAGGCTGATAGCCTCTGCCCTTATCATCTGTTTTTCGGATATCATCTCCTTTAGATTGGCCAATAGCAATTGGTTTTTGATCCTGAACCAAGTAGATATGATTGTCCGCTACTTTTTCAAAATGACTCCGGTCCAATTCCACCTGCAATTGTTGCTGAAAAAGTATCCATTCCTCCTGCTTTTGGTGTGCTTGGTAGTCCAATTCAGCATGCAGGAGCTTAGTCAAGCCTTGAAAGACCAACACACCCCCACTAAGGACCAAGAGAGCGACCAAGGCTTCGAGCAGGGTAAAGGCCTTGACCTTACCTTTATTCCACATGCAGTACCACCTTTCCTTGATGATAGACCGTGAGTTGATCGGCATCTTTTTCGACTTGAACTTGAATACCATTGGCCTCCAGATGATTTTGCCCTGTCTGAAGTGCCATTTGAGCGACAGATAAGACCTCTACCTCTTTGAAATCCGCTAGTCGCTCCCTACGCGAACGCCGGATCTCCCCTAACAATAAGGTCGTAATCATGGCAAATAAACCCAAGGCTACCAAAGATTCTATGAGAATACTAGCGGGAACGGATGCTTTTTTTAATTTTCCCATTTCCAAGCGACAGTTGATAGGTCACCACTCCTCTCTGTGTCTGAAAGTGAACATTGGCCAGGGATGAATTGCCACCTGCACGGTCTAAACGAATGGTTTTAGGATCTTGCAAAATGACAGAATCAGGAATCTCCACTGTCTGGTAGGGCGTTTGAATCTTCCTTGCAGTCACTTCAACATCCAATTCCGTTTGCCTTGCCAGTGCTATCTTCTGACTTTCTTGATAGAGGTGTTCAAACTCTGCAAAAAATACTTTTTCTTCCACCTGCTGAAAGCTCGTCCTGATCGATCCCGATAAGCCCAGATAGATAAAACTGACGATCATCAAGGTCAAAAGGGTCTCCACCAAGGTGAAGGCCTTAATCTGCAACCGCACGAGTTTCTCCACTATTTTTCGCATAATAGGCACGATAAGATTCTGCTTGTTTGTTGGTAATATTTCCATCAGCAATTAGCTTTGATAGAGTGGCTTGGTCATTGGTATGATTGAGCTCGTACAATTCAGCCTGACTTTCGACTACCTTCACAACCGCTGCATTTCCTGTCTCTTTCACGGAGTCTTTTTGCTTGGTCAAATTCGGCACAAAGAGCAATAAGAGCACACTGATGATCAATAAGACCACCAACATTTCAATCAGTGTAAAGGCCTTAACCTGATAGGTTTTTAATTTTTTCATAAATGAACCTCCATATTTTGATAAATCGGCAGCAACATGGCTGCATAGAGTAAGACAATCACAAGAGCCACAAAGACAAACACCAAGGGTTGTATCACATTCATAGCCTTGTGAACCCGACGAAAGAAATCTTCCCATGTTTTTTCAGCGTAGATCTCTAGCTCACTTCCGAGCTTTGATTTGACTTCACCATATTCAATCATAAGAGGCAATTCTTTTTTGAAAAAAGGATACCCCCTGACCGTCTCTGAAAAGGACTGGCCACGATCTAAAGAAAGAGCTAAATCCCTTCCAATTTCTTGAAAAAGCTGGGATTTTTGCTCCTGCATCATGGAAAAAATCTGAGACAATTCCAATCCTTGCCCAATCAGATTGCCCCATTCTCTGGCATAATAGGCTGTCAAATAAGCTTGAATCATGCCTTTTCCGAAAGGCAGATGAGACAAGCTTCTAAAAACCTTGATCTTGCCTGACTTTCGATAATAGAGAAAGCCGAGTAAGAAGAAGGTTACCAGTCCCGCTCCTAAGGCCAAAAAGAGTTGCGGGAAGGAACTGATCAATTGCGTCCCAATATTTTGAGCATCCATTTGAGGAAGCAAGTAATTGCGCAAGCCTAGCATAATCAGAACTAAAAATCCAAGCAAGATGAGAGGATAGGTGCTCACCTCAATCAGCTTTTTCTTGACCTTGCGCATGTTTTCTAGGTAAGCACTGATTTTCTCCAAGCTCAATGCAAGATTGCCATGAAGCTCAGCGAGAGACAGCTGTGTCGTGACCGCATCTGAAAAACCGATCCCCGCCATCATTTCTGAAAAACTCCGCCCCCTCGAGAGGTCCTCTCGCATCTGGGAAACCAAACGACTCTCCACTAGGTGGGAGCGATCCAGAAAATCGACGATCTCAGACAGATGAAAACCACTCGAATAAAGATTCAAAAACAATTCAATAATTTGCTTTTGTTTAGCGGTAGATAATTTTTTCGGCTTGGGCCTGAGCCAGCTGGATATATCCCGATTGAGCCAAGAGATCCATTTGTTGGTTCCAGCGGCTGGCTGAGTGCTCTTGGTAGTTTTCCGTCGCAAAATCGACCACACCTCCTCCTGCAATTAATCGTTGGTAGCAAATACCTTGTAAAACAATCTTGAGCTCTTCCTCACTCACTCCAAGTTCTAAGAGCCTCTCATAAACACCTCGAACGCTCTTGGCATGAATCGTAGAGAAGACGGTGACTCCTGTTAAACTAGCTCGTACGACTGCACGAGCTGTTTCCTTATCTCGGATCTCTCCAATGATGAGAAGGTCCGGCCGATGGCGTAAGGAGAGTTTGATCAGGTTGTCATAGGTCATGCCAATCTGGTCATTCAGCTGAAGCTGAAGCATATTATCCTGCTTGATCTCGACAGGGTCTTCAATAGACATGACTTGCTGGTCCGCAAAGCGCTCTTGCGCTAAAGCATGCATGAGAGTGGTCTTTCCCGAGCCAACGGGGCCCGCAAAAAGATAAAGCCCACGACCAGCCAATTTCTTCTTCAAGTCCGGCAACTGATCAAACCAAAACCGCAATTCACGTTCCTCATCATGCAAGAGCCGAATGACCAAGCTTTCATAACCACGATAATCCCCCACCGTCGACAAGCGAATCGAGACCACTCCATTCTCCAAAGGGTAATCACACGATCCTAGCTGGCTGCGCCTTTTTTCTCCCACATTCATCCCTGCTACAAATTTGAAGTGGCTGATAATAGCCGTCATCTCCTCAAAAGGAAAGGATTGCACAAAACGCCTCTCATCTCC
>JBKXCY010000081.1:0-6952 GCA_046994005.1 Streptococcus sp. | reverse complement strand
AAATAAGGGTAAAAATCTTGTATTTTAGGAGAGAAAATTTTTCAAAGTCATTTTCATTTTTTCACTTTTTTGTTACAATATTCTTATAAAGTTTTAGGAGACAACCTATCATGTTTAAATTTAAAGATATTCTGGCTATCATCTTGGGGGCCGGCATTTTTTCGTTTGGGATCTATTTTTTGGTCATTCCCTTTCACTTCTATGAAGGAGGAGCGACAGGGATTACCTTGATCACCTATTACCTTTTCAAAATCCCTGTATCCATCATGAACTTGCTGATCAATATCCCTCTCTTCGTTTTGGCTTGGAAGCTCCTGGGCAAGAAATCTCTTTATCTGAGCTTACTGGGGACCTTTTCGGTTTCGGCTTGGATGGCTATTTTTGAAGCCATGCCCCTCAGCCACCGCTACCATCACTTCATCTTTGACGCCTTTAAAGGAGATATTCTGCTTGCCTGTATTGCCTCAGGGGTTGTGCTTGGTTTGGGGCTAGGGATCATCTTCAATGCTGGAGGAACTACTGGAGGAACAGATATCCTCGCTCGCATCTTTAATAAATACACTTCCCTCAGTATGGGAAAACTCATGTTGATTGTAGATGCCATTGTTCTGACAACTGTTGTCGTAGTCTTCCAAGATGTCCGTACCGCCATGTATACTCTCTTCTTCATCCTGATTGACACCCTTGTGATCGACTTGATTGGAGAAGGTGGTTTTGCTGGAAAAGGCTTCCTCATCGTTACATCTAAACCAGAAGAAATTGCCCAAAAGGTATCTGACGATCTGGGTCGCGGGATTACCTTTATCCGTGGGATGGGCTATTACAGCCGTAAGGACCTGGATATCGTCTACTGTGTCGTTTCGCGGAATGAGATGAAACAAATGAAAGATATCATCAATCGTATTGATCCATTCGCCTTTATTACGATTTCCGAAGCCCATGAAATTCTCGGCGAAGGCTTCACTTTAGATAGAGAAAAACAACCCATTACTCGTTAATACAAAAATCAGACTGGATGATCATCCAGCCTGATTTTTTATTAAATAGCTTTTGCGCTAGTTCGAATGATTTCATCGACTTTCAAACCGTTGGCTTCAAATTTACTACGGATTCCTTCTAGATCTGTCACCCCATCAATTTGGACTTCGATAACGACACGATCGTCTTTGGTTGGGATATTGACTGTATTGGCGATGTTATACCCTTCTTCTACAATCAAGTGAATGATTTGCTCGAGAACGCCAACCTTATCTTCCGTCACAAAGCGTACACGGACTCCTTCTTCTCCATAACCGGACACTTCAAGGAAGGCACGGAAAATATCACGATCCGTGATGACACCGGATACTTGCTCATTGTCCACGACTGGAAGAATTCCCACCTTGTTCTTATACATGAGGTAGGTCGCATCTTCTAAGCTAGCAAATTTTGAGATGGTAATGACATCGCGAAGCATGACATCTTTGACCTTAGTTTTGTTCAAGAGATAGTTCATCTCATAAATCGACAAGCTTGTTGCTTTAGATGGACTTGCTTCTGCAATCGTCCCTTCTGTCACCAAGCCAACTAATTGATCATTTTCAATGACCGGCAAACGGTGCAAGCCTTGTTCGCGCATCAAATCTGCCGCATGGGCAATTGTAGTATCTGGACTAATGTAAACCACTTTACGTGTCATAAAATCTTTAACAGCCATAACAAGTTCTCCTATGCTTTTACTAGTTTTATTATACTTGATTTTAAGAATGATTTCAAACGCTTTCAGCAGTTTTCTCTTGTTTTCAAAATTTAGAAAAATCAAACACACGTACCTTTTTATTCAACATTTAAATCTTGCAAACTAATCTTAGTCACTAGTAACCGATTTATTAGAAAATAAGGAAAGTACAAATACCACAATAGATAATAATAAGAATGCACTCCAAGCAAACTGAAAGTTCCAAATGGATAAACTTGTAAACAAAATAGTTGCTAATGGCATTGATAATACTGATATAACTTTAAAAAAACTACTAGTTTGTGCAAGAATTTCCGGTGGAAGTTTTGCCATTAATAGACTATTTAATTTGGGATTTACCTTACTACTAAGATACATCATGAATGCCAACACACTAAAGGAAATAATTTCCAAACCATTTATCCAACCACATATTCCTATTAAAATTAATAATCCACTATCTATTTGAAGTATTTTA
Organism: Streptococcus sp.; assembly: GCA_046994005.1. Classification (GTDB taxonomy): domain Bacteria; phylum Bacillota; class Bacilli; order Lactobacillales; family Streptococcaceae; genus Streptococcus. The sequence goes on along the minus strand of JBKXCY010000081.1, from coordinate 4,757 downwards.
ATAAGTGAAAGCTTAGAAAAATAATCATTAGGGGTCATTCCACCAATTAGGGCTGAAACAAATAATATTGTTTGAAGTAAAAACACCGACTGAGCAAAAGATAAACCAAAGGGAGTTATTTCTGTAAATTTCAAATTGTACATTATTAAAATAGCACTGCCTAGCGAATTTAATCCTAAAATTGAAAAAATCATTAGACCAAAACGTACTTTCTCTTGATATTTAAATATACTTTTACTATTTTTGTAAAGGTTCTTAATTTGTGAGATAAACCCATTTTCTGGTGAATAATTAACTTCTGGATGTGTCAATTGTCTTTGGATTTTTAGCAACACCATCGATGATAATAAGAAACTTATAGCATTTATTGTAGCTAAAAAGAAGAAATTATTATGAGAAATCGTTAGTAACCAAACTCCCAAAGTTTGACCAGAAATCAAAGTTATTTGACTAATTACTTGATCAAAAGAGTACGCTTCCATCAGGTCTTCTTCGGGAATGTGTGACTGAAACATAGGTAATACTAGGCCTCTTCTGTACTCTGCAATACAATCTGATAGGATGTTAATGAAACATACAATTGAGAAAACTAGCCATGAATTTTCTTTCGATAAGAACGCAACCATAATAAATAATACTGCTTGTATATATCCTAATAATAGCAACCACAATTTCTTATTCTTTGTTTTATCAGCTTGCATTGCAATAAAAAGAGCAAGAATCGTTGGAATATATTGTATAAAACTCGCTACACCAACCGCCAATTTACTATTCGCCATACTTGCTGCAAAAACTACAAAAACAAGATTATAAATAGTTGATCCTAAATCATCGAAGAAACTAGACAAGACCAGATTCCTAAAAAAAATATTTCTTAAAAAAACTTTCATCTGCTATACCTTTCTAGTAGAAACTTGATAGACATAACTTCATTCAAATAAAAAATATTTTTAAGTTTTTCAGAATTACTTTTTCTTTTATATGAATTAACAAAATATCGAAGTATTTAATTGTTATATCTAAATATAGTTTACTACTAAATTTTAAATATTTAACAGAGTTTCAAATATGAAATATCCTGTCTCATACATCTGATCTTTTGCCTAATTTATATGTATCCCAAACTGGTCCAATTTTACCTCTAAAATATTAATCAGTTGACTATCACCAACAACTCGAAGAGACTCTATAAATTGTTTAATTTCCTTTTTAGAATTTTTTGACTTTAAGTAACCATTTACTAATTTTAAAAATTTTAACAACATGATTTCTAGCATATCATATGGGAAAAGAAGCTTTTCTAGCTCGAGTATAAACAATGGAACTTGAGTATCAATTTTTCTTAAAATTAATTCGCCAATTAAATTTATGTACGTTAATTTTAAAGAACTTAAATTGTGTTTAAGAAAATTATAATCTTTAGTCCTTTCCGCAAGCTGATCTCCAAAAAATAATAGATCTTCATCTGAAATTAAAGTCATTGTATTTCCAAATACATATAATTCAAACCATGTCCAAGATTCAATCGAAAATAGATAATCTACCAATACTTTTCTATCTTCTATATTTATTTCATAGTTTTGATCTAATGAATGTATCGCATTTTCAATAATGAATGACTGAATTCTTTGATAACGATCCGTCTCTTCACTCTGCAATACTTCGGTTAATAGATACTCTAATCCTTTAATATCCTGTTTCAAAAATAAACTGGATATCTTCTTACCTAAAATAATATCTTTAGGTAATTCATAATTATTTAATTTATGGCCAAACTCTTCAAAAGTCATGTGGATTGATTCTATCGCTATTAATAATTTATCAGCACTTAACATCGTTTGCCCATTTTCAAATTTAGACAATTGTGCTATGCTTAATCCTTTTCTAGCAACATCCTTTTGTTTTAAGCCTCTGGCAATTCTTAGTTCCTTATATAATTCACCTAATTGAATTTTTCGATCTATATGCATAACTTACAATCCATTTCAGTCATTAGTAATTACGTTTATTTTACCAAATTAATAAAGGAAATTATATATTTTAAATTATTTTACTAAGAAAAAATTTCAGTTAGTAAAAATTCAAAAAGAAAGGTCTTTCGGACCTTTCCTTCGAATATTGTAAAACTATCTTTCCTATAATATAAGATTAATGATTCTGCATAATTCAAATTATACTATTTTTTGAATCATTAGGAGTATATAGAAACTTTCCGCCGTGAGAAAAGTGCTTGAAACAATCTTGTTTCAAGCACTCGGGAGTTTTGAGAGTAAAACAGTTCGGGGAACTGTTTTAGCCTGAGCTTAGAAATTAAAAAGCGAAGGGGCTCAAAACTAAGTCATGGAACTTCGTAGAAGTTCGCTGACGTCCGTACTCACCTAAGGAAAGTTTCTAAATTATCTTTGTCATCAATACGAAGAAAGGTTTCGCTATCTTTTCCTTTCAAACGAACTTTAGAAATCTTATCCACCAAGGTAAGCTTTGCGGACTTCTTCTGAGGCTAAGAGTTCTTTTCCTGTTCCGGAAAGAACAACTTTCCCTGTTTCCAAAACATAACCGCGGTCTGCGATGGCGAGGGCCTTGTTGGCATTTTGCTCAATCAAGAGAACGGTTGTTCCTTGTTTTTGGATATCTTGGATGATATCAAAGATTTCTTGGATAAATATTGGAGCCAATCCCATAGAAGGTTCATCCAGAAGCAAGAGTTTTGGCGTCGACATGAGTGCACGACCCATTGCGAGCATTTGTTGTTCCCCACCAGATAGGGTCGCTGCATCTTGGTTCTTCCGTTCTTCCAAACGTGGGAAACGAGAAAAGACTTTCTTCAAGTTGGCTTGATTTTCTTCTCGATCTTTCTTCAAGAAAGCTCCCATTTCCAAGTTTTCCATAACGGTCAAGCCTGGAAAGACGTGGCGGCCTTCTGGAACTTGAGAGAGCCCAGCAGCTACAATTTTTTGAGCCGGAATCTTTTGAATCTCCTGACCCAAAAACTCGATTTTCCCAGCACTTGGACGCACCAAACCTGAAATGGTACGAAGAATAGATGTTTTCCCAGCACCATTGGCACCGATAAGAGAAACAACTTCTCCTTCATTTACCTCGAAACTGACATCACGGACAGCCTGGATCATGCCATAGTGTACAGAAAGATTTTCAACTTTTAACATAGACATTAGGCTTCACCTCCTAGATATGCTTCGATTACGCGTTTGTTGGTCTTGATTTCATCTGGCGTACCATGGGCAATCAAGCGACCATATTCCAATACATAAATCCGTTCAGTTACTTCCATAACCAAGCTCATATCGTGTTCGATCAGCATGATCGTAATATTGAATTCTTTTTGAATGCGACGGATCAATTGGGTCAATTCTGCTGTTTCTTGAGGGTTCATCCCTGCAGCAGGTTCATCCAAGAAGAGGATTTTTGGTTCTGTAGCAAGGGCACGAACGATCTCCAAGTGACGTTGTTGTCCGTAAGCTAAATTCTTGGCCAAGGTATCTGCTTCTTTTTCCAAACCAAAAATGGCTAACAATTCAAGAGCTTTTGCTTTCAAAGCTTCTTCATTCTTGTAATAGCTTGGCAAACGGAAGAGACTTGCAAAAACATGTGGTTTGTGGTGGTTAGCAAAGGCAATCAAAACATTGTCCAAAACGCTTAAGTCTTTAAAGAGACGAATATTTTGGAAAGTCCGTCCCAGACCACCTGCAGCGATTTTATAAGGTGCTTTACCATTTAGTAGCTGACCATCTAAGGTAATGGTCCCTTCACTTGGCTCATATACCCCTGTTAAGAGGTTGAAAAGGGTTGTTTTACCGGCACCGTTGGGTCCGATCAAACCAACCAATTCTCCTTCATTGAGTTCCATGGTCACATCCCCAACGGCTGTCAAACCACCAAAGTTTTTTGTTAAATTTTTTACTTCAAGAAGTGCCATTAGTTAGCCTCCTTTTTTGAGAGTAGTTTTTTCAAGCTGAATTCCCATGTTCCAAGAAGACCACCTGGACGGAAGATCATCACGAGAATCAAAGCCAATGAGTAAATGATCATACGGACGCTTGAGAAGTCTTGAAGAACCATGTTCAAGATACCCAAGACGATAGCTGCTACAACTGTTCCTGACATCGATCCCAAACCACCGAAAACGACAATGATCAAGACATTAATGGTATTGGTGAAAGAGTAATCTTTAGGAACAACAGAGCCGATAAAGCCAGCTTGGAGAGATCCAGCAATCGCCGCAGTGATCGCGCCAAATACAAAGGCGATGACTTTGACTTTAGTCGTATTGATCCCAACAGATTCTGCCGCGATTTCATCTTCACGAACAGAAAGGGTAGAGCGTCCAATTGGACTGCGTAAGAAGTTAATTGTAAAGATCGTTGTAATCACAACAAAGAGGTAAACCAATTGCCAAGTTGTAAAGGCTGGCAAACCAAGGATCCCAGCGGCGCCATTTGTTAGGTCACCACCATTGACGATCAAGATCCGGATGATTTCTGAAACCCCAAGTGTTGCAATTGCGAGGTAGTCCCCTTTCAACCGAAGGGTTGGAACCCCAACGACCAAGGCAACGAGACCTGCAATCAAGGCCCCTAAAACCATAGCGCCAAAGAAAGCACCGTAGGTTGGTGATTTGGAACCGAGAATGGCTGCAGAGTAGGCACCAATAGCCATAAATCCGGCATGTCCGAGTGAGAATTGACCTGAGAAACCAACAATGAGGTTCAAGCCAACTGCAAGGATAATATTAATTC
>JBKXCY010000080.1:0-7002 GCA_046994005.1 Streptococcus sp. | reverse complement strand
GATCATCCCAACCTGGGCCATGCAATTTCACTTGTAACAAGCCTTTTTCAGCATAGGTTAATGGGAAAGAAGAATCCGGTGCAAACCCAAGATCCGCTTGTTCTTCAATTTGATTGTAGCGGTTCATACACCGCCACAAGGTTTCTTCATCCGTCCCAAAGATAAAGCGGATTCGTTTGGTAAACTGGACGCCATCATCCAGCAAACTCTTAACTGCATAGAGGGCAGCGAGTGACGGCCCCTTATCATCCTGTACACCACGACCTACTAGATAGTCACCGACAACAGTCGCTTCAAAGGGTGGCGTTTGCCAATCTTTTAGATCACCGGCTGGAACAACATCCAAGTGACAAAGAACGGCCAGGAGTTCCTCCCCCTGACCGATCTCTGCATATCCATAGTATCCTTCAGGATCTATATAGGTTTGAAAACCTAATTCTTGAGCAAGCTCTAAGGTTTTTTCTAGGACATCTTGGATAGCTTGTCCAAACGGTGTTCCATTTTCCCCTTCATTTAATACAGAAGGGTAAGAAATGATGGTTTGAAGAGAGTTTAAAAACTGCTCTTTCACATCGTCCTTAATTCTTTTTTTCATGAAACACCTACTTTATTCTATTGCAAGAATGGAACCACAGTTCCTAGTAGAAGAAGGGCAATAGTAATCACAACAATCGCTACGACCAATTTACCCATGAATTTCCACCATGCACTCAAGTCAACACGTCCAAGAGCAAGAGCTCCCATTACGATACCTGAAGTTGGTGCGATCAAGTTCAAGACACCAGATGCAGATTGGTAAGCTGTAACAATCAAGCTACCTGGTACATTGACGAATTTACCAAGAGGTGCCATGATACCCATTGTTGCGCTGGCAAGACCAGATGATGATGGGATCAAGAATGACATTGGCAAGTAGAAAATGTAAGTCAAGACAATGAACAATTGAGATGAAAGACCTTTCAGTCCTTCTTCACCCCAGTGAAGAATTGTTGCAGTGATCATACCGTCGTTCATGATGACTTGGATACCACGTGCTACTGCTACGATAAGAGCAACACTCAAGAGGTCAGCTGCACCATTCATGAAGGATGAAATAATCTTATCTTCTTTCAAGCCATAAATGATACCAACAAGGATTCCCATGAAGGCAAAGAGCATAGCTGTTTGAGGGAAGTACCATGTACCAAGAGCATCTGTGTTACCGATCAATTGACCAAGGTAAGGAACTTTATGGAGAGATTCGTTGAAGCTGTCAAAGAATGTAATACCCAAATCTTTGAATGGGATAAATCCAGCAACCATGATGACGAATGTTGAAATGAAGACGAGCAAGACACGTTTTTGTTTCTTGTTCATTTGTGAAGGAATTTCTTCACCACTATCAACGTTGAAGTGTTTCAAATCTTCTTCACGAGTTGCATAGGTGAGAGATTTTGTTGGGTCTTTTTGAACCTTATCTGCATAACGGTATACATAGTAGGTGCTAAGTCCTGTCAATACGATCCAGAAGATAACACGGAGCAAGAGACCTGAAGCACTTGAGATACCTGCAGTATCAGAAGCGATAACTGTCGCAAATGGGTTCAATGTTGACGCCAAACATCCGATTTGTGATCCTAAGAGGATAATAGCCACCCCTGTCAAGCTGTCAAAACCAACAGACATCATAACAGGAACAAGAAGTGGATAGAAGGCCATAGTTTCTTCACCCATACCATAAGTTGTACCACCAAGGGCAAACAATGGCATCAAGATCAAGATCAACATTTTTTCGCGGCCTTTGTATTTACGAACGATAGAAGCAATCCCTACATCAAGGGTACCTGTTTCGTTCACAACTCCAAGGAAACCACCGACCATCAAGATGAAGAAGGCTACGTCAATCGCTGCACTGGTTGGTGCTTTACCAAGCATGGCATTGATTGGAGCCATCAGGACATCCCAAATCCCTTGAGGGTTTTGTTTCACAGATTCATAACTACCTGCGATGATGGCACCAGCTTTATCAACTTTGTATTGACCAGCTGGAATGATCCAAGTTAACACTGCCATAATGGCAATGATGATCAACAATACGGAAAAAGATGAAGGCATCTTAAATCCTTTTTTCGTTTTTTCACTCATTTGTCTTCCTCCTAACGCAACAAAGTGTGAGTGATGTTTTACAAGAGTCTCTTGTAAAACGCTTACCTATAGACTTATTCTATCACAATAAGCTTTAAAATACTAGTTTTTTCCTAATTTTCCATTAGTCTTTTTGGATGATTGTTCCACTTTCAGACTCAATCAAAGCGCCAAGGTTTTCAAGTGAAGTGATGACTGCTTTTCCTTCTGGACGACCATTTACAAAGGCAATGGCAGCTTCTACTTTAGGAAGCATGCTTCCTGGTGCAAATTGGTCTTGTTTGATGTACTCTTCCAATTGAGCTACATTCACATGTTCCAATTTCGCTTGGTCTGGTTTGTTGTAGTTCACAAAGACATAATCAACACCAGTCAAGACGATAAAGAGGTCTGCTTCTACCAATTCAGCCAAACGTTGAGATGCGAAGTCTTTATCGATTACCGCTTCAACACCAGATAGGCTACCATCTGCTTCTTTCACAACTGGGATACCGCCACCACCGGCCGCTACAACGACTTGACCGTCGTTCAACAAAGTTCGGATGGTATTGATTTCTTTGATATCCACTGGTTTTGGTGAAGCAACAACTTTACGCCAACCACGACCAGCATCTTCTTTGAAGGTTGCTCCTGATTTTTCAGCTTCTGCTTTTGCTTCTTCTTCTGAGTAGAATGGACCGATTGGTTTGCTGAGGTTAACAAAAGCTGGGTCGTTCTTATCAACAACGACTTGTGTCACAACAGAAGCCACATCTTTTTCAATTCCTTCTTCAAGAAGAGCATTTTGAAGAGCATTTTGAAGCCAGTAGCCAATGCTTCCTTCGGTCATAGCAACTAATGAATCAAGTGGGAAAGCTGGGTTCTTTTCAGAGTTTGCAGCCAAGTGTTGGAGCAAGAGGTTCCCTACTTGAGGACCATTTCCGTGAGTGATGATCAACTCATCCCCATTTTTGATTAATTTAACTAAGTGTTTAGCTGTTTCTACAAGTGCTTCTTGTTGAGCTTGTGCAGAAGGATCAGATGAGAGAATAGCATTTCCCCCCAAAGCAACGACGATTTTTCTTGACATAAGTTATTCCTTTCTATAAAAAATAGGGGCAGGACTAAAGCTAGCAGTCCAGCCCCTATAGCTGTTGGTATACGGTTATAAAGTCTTAAACTTTTGGAATGTACAAGTTACCAAGAGTAGCTGCCATAACCGCTTTGATGGTGTGCATACGGTTTTCAGCTTGGTCAAAGTGACGAGCATATTTGCTGCGGAACACTTCGTCAGTAACTTCCATTTCTTCTACGCCGAATTTTTCAGCAACATCTTTACCGTAAACAGTGTTTGTATCGTGGAAGGCTGGCAAGCAGTGCAAGAAGATCAAGTCTTCGTTATCAGCTTTCTTAATCAAATCCATATTTACTTGGTAAGGTTTCAAAAGGGCAACACGTTCTGCAAATTTGTCTTCTTCACCCATTGATACCCAAACGTCAGTGTAAAGTACGTCTGCACCTTTCACAGCTTCGTCAGCATCTTCAGTGATCAAGATATGAGCGCCACTTTCTTTTGCAAATCCTTCTGCCAATTCAACGATTTCTTTTTCTGGGAAGAGTTCTTTTGGTGAGAAGATGTGTACGTTCACGCCAAGGATAGCACCTGTTACAAGAAGGCTGTTTGCAACGTTGTTACGGCCATCACCACAGTATACAAGTGTCAAACCTTCCAAACGTCCAAAGTTTTCTTGAACTGTCAAGTAGTCTGCAAGCATTTGAGTTGGGTGCCATTCGTCAGTCAAACCATTCCATACTGGAACACCTGAGAATTCAGCCAATTCTTCAACCATACGTTGGCTGAAACCACGGAATTCGATACCATCAAACATACGTCCAAGAACTTTAGCAGTATCTTCTGTAGATTCTTTTTTACCAAGTTGGATGTCGTTTGCACCTAGGTATTCTGGGTGAGCACCAAGGTCGATAGCTGCTGTTGTGAAGGCAGCACGAGTACGAGTTGAAGTTTTTTCAAACAAAAGCGCAATGTTTTTTCCAGCAAGATAGTGGTGTTGGATGTTGCGTTTTTTAAGGTCTTTCAAGTGAGCTGAAAGTCCGATGAGGTATTCTAACTCTGCGCGTGTAAAGTCTTTTTCTGCCAAGAAGCTACGTCCTTGGAACACTGAATTTGTCATTCTAATTGTCTCCTATTTTCTTTCTAGTATTGATCAGTAAGAAGGAAGAGCTGATCCCTCAAGACCAGCTCTCGGTCTTCTACATTAGATTTCTTCACGTTCAAATGGCATTGACATACAACGAGGTCCACCACGACCGCGAACCAATTCACTTCCGCGGATTTTGATCAAACGAAGTCCGTATTCTTCTAATTTCTTGTTGGTAACAGTGTTACGGTCGTATACGACTACCACACCAGGTGCGATTGTAAGAGTATTTGATCCGTCGTTCCATTGTTCACGCGCAGCAGCAACGATATTGCCATCTCCACATGGGATCAATGTAACTTTTTCAACACCAAGGTTTTCAGCAAGCAATTCAGCCAAATCACCTTTTTCTTCAACGATCTTCAATTGTTCGTTTTCATAAGTTACAGAGAAGACGCGAAGGTTCCCTTGGATTTCTGGGTGGATTGTGAATTTATCGTAGTCCACCATTGTGAATACTGTATCCAAGTGCATGAATTTACGGTTGTTAGCAAATTCAAAGGCCAATACTTTCTTGAAGCCAACGTTCTTCTTGAAGATGTTTACCAACAATTTTTCGATTGATGCAGCATCAGTACGTTGTGAGATACCAACTGCCAATACATCTTTAGAAAGGACCAACTCATCTCCACCTTCGATACGAGTATCTTCTTCACGGTTGTAGACAAGTTCAACTTTTCCACCGTAAACTGGGTGGTATTTGAAGATGTATTTACCATACAAAGTTTCACGGTTACGTGTATCTGCGTACATGTGGTTCAATGATACTGCATTACCAATTGTCGCAAATGGGTCACGTGTGAAGTACAAGTTTGGCATTGGGTCGATAGCAAATGGATAGTCAGATTCAACAAGGTCTGTCAATCCTTTTGCTTCTTCAGGAATTTCTGGAAGTTCAGCTTTTTGAACCCCTGCCATTGTTTTTTCAACCAATTCTTGGTTGTCTTCAATGCTGTGAAGCAATTCACGGATCGCAATTTTTGTTTGGCGTCCACGAATGTTCGCTTCTTCAAGGTATTCTTCGATGAACTGATCGCGAATTTCTGGAGAAGTCAATGACTCAGCAGCTAACTGTTCAAGATAAAGTACTTCGATACCTTCGTTACGAAGTGCTTGAGCAAATGCATCGTGTTCTTTTTGAGCATCTTCCAAGAAAGGAATATCATCAAAAAGAAGACGTTCAAGATAGTCAGGCATCAAGTTTTCCAACTCTTTACCTGGACGGTGCAAACAAACTTTTTTCAGTTTTCCAATTTCTGAGAAAACATGAATTGGGTGTGTAGACATCTATAGTCCTCCTTTTTCTTCGGGCTTGTTCAAAAGCTTTATTACAATTGTTATTATATTCTTTTTTGTTACCGCTTTCATGAAGGATTCTACTTTTCTAATGCAAAGAATTTGGCATTATTTTGAATTCTTCCTATTTTTTAGTTAATATAAAGCGTTTTCTTTGCATATTTTGTCTTTTATATTGTTTTTATGAATATATATTTTTTTTAAAAAAATAAAAAAGATCAACAAATTAATTGATCTCTTTAAAACTCTTTAAAAAGTAGGCTGTATCTAGAAAGGTTAATTGTTTTCTCTCATACTGTATCTTATGAGAATCGATGAGTTTCTTTAAAACTTGATTGACGGTTTCTCGGGTTGTGGCCGCTAATTTGGCCATTTCCTTCATACTGATTGGAAATGGAAGTTGATTTCCTAAACTTTCATAGTCCTTACACAAGATAGCTAAAGATTGAACCACACGCTCACTGGCACTAGCTGTCACGACATTACGTAGACGCAACTCTTGAAATTCTAAAATTGACGAGAGCTTTCTCGTAATGAAGAGCAACTGCTCCTTACTCTCTTGGGCAGATAATTCATAGAGGTTGACGGGGATAACGAAACAACGCAAATCTGTCACCGCACTAGCTGTATAGTGGTAACGCTCATCCTGAAACATCCCACCATAAGGGAACAGGGCCCCTTTCTTGATATAATCCATATAAGAAAATTGATCAGACGAATCGAATTGCTCAATGCGAGCAAAGCCTTTTGCAAGAAGAAAAATGCGATCCCGCTTATCTCCTGCATAAAATAAAATTTGTCCTTTTTGGATATCCCTAGCATGAATTTCAACAGCTAATTTATCAAATAGCTCCACTGGCAACGCAGAGAAGGCTGGATGCGAGCGGACCAACTGGTAATCTTCCTTTGTAATCATGTCTATACTTCCTCTTATTACTATTAATTAGTATAACATATTTTTTGATAGAAGAGGGAAAGAAGCCTCTTTAAAACAGAAAAGTATTTCGAAACACCAAGTGAATTTTAAGCTACTGTGATAGAAGAAAAGGTCTGAGCACCCCTCAGACCTTCCGTCAATTATTCATTCATATTCACACGATGCCATTCATTAATAACATAAGCCAATTGACCCAATTGATAAAGACCAACACCACTGATTTCAGAACTTTCTGGGGTCGTTCCACCCAGTCCTGCAGTATAGATGGCAACCAAATAAGGGGTCGATTCACGGACAATGGCATCCACATTGAGCGCTTCCGCAACATAGCCCGGTTTTTGTTGAATGACCAAATCTGGCAAGAATTTCTTATAGTACTCACCTGGGAAAGATTCCCCAATCAATTCCAACAAATCTGCATATTTTTCTTGATGATTCCAAAGATAT
>JBKXCY010000079.1:0-7007 GCA_046994005.1 Streptococcus sp. | reverse complement strand
TGCATTTGGCTTGGTTTTGACCTGGGCACAAGTATCAGAAGATAAGGTAGGAGCGGGTCTAGCCAAAGGCTATGTCTTTACCTTGCGTTGTACCCCTCCGATTGTCTTGCTCTTTTTGGTCTTTTATGGACTCCCCCAATTTTTGAACTGGTGGTTGGGCATTGACATTGACCACTGGTCCAAGTTTGTCTTTGTCCTTGTGGCCATGTTCCTTCTCTTTGCTGCGATGATCTCTGAGGTCTTCAAGGCAGCCTATTTGGCCATTCCAAAAGGTCAGATGGAAGCGGGCTTGAGTATCGGATTGACACCAGCTCAAACCATTTGGCGGATTGTCCTTCCCCAAGCCTTTCGCGTGGCTCTTCCAAATATGACGACTGCCATCTTGAACCTCATGCGTGATGCCGCTTTGGCTTATACCATTGGCTTTATCGATATCATGGGAGCAGGCAACAACTTGATCAGCCGCAATCTTGGGAATTATTCCCTCGAAACGTATACAGCTGTAGCAGTGATCTACTGGGGAATTGCCCTTGTGATCTCCTTCTCCGCTCAACTCCTTGAGAAACGACTCAGTGTAACAGAAAGGTAGCTTATGGATTTCAATTTTATTAGTAAAGCATTTCTAGCCACCTTAGGTGGTGTTCCAGTGACCCTTCTGATCATGGTCGTATCGATTCTTTTGAGTTTCTTTCCAGCCCTCTTTTTGGCACTCGGTCAGATCTATAAGGTCAAAGGTGTTCGCAGTTTCTCAGTGGTTTACTTAGCCTTTATCCGCGCGACGCCTCCGATTCTCTTGATTCTCTTCTTTTATAGTCTCTTTCCCAGCCTCTTAAATAGCTTTTTTAAGAGTATTGGTAGTCACTTTAATGTCTTTGAGATCAATCCCATTTACTATGCCTTTATCATCTTTAGCTTGATGACAACGGGAAGTCTTGCTGAAATTCTACGGTCAGCCATTCTGACCGTTGATAAGGGCCAGCTAGAAGCAGCGCAAGCCATTGGTTTGACTAATCGTCAAGCCTACATCCGCATTGTTTTTCCACAAGCCTTGCGTTCAGCCCTTCCCAATTTGTGTAACTTGGTTATCAACTTGGTCAAAGGAACCTCCCTTGTCTTTGTCATGACCATCAAGGATATCACCGCCATTGCCAAGGTCGAAGCCTCTTATGGCTATCAATATTTTGAATCCTATCTAGTGATTTTTATTCTTTATATTGTCATTTGTGGGGTGATTCAGTGGGGATTCAATCACTTAGAAAAACGCCTGAAACTCGCATAGAAGAAGGAGAAATAAGAAGATGTTAGAAGTAGAACACGTATCGAAAAAATTTAAGGACCACCAGGTCCTGGTAGATGTTAATCTCAAGGTCAACCAAGGGGATGTGGTCGTTATTTTGGGGCCATCTGGATCAGGAAAAACAACCTTCCTTCGCTGCCTTAACCACTTGGAAAAGGCAGATACAGGGCACCTCACCCTAGGTGGAAAAAAGTATGACCTCTCAAAACTCAGCAAAAAAGAGATTCTAGAAATCCGCCAAAAGACAGCCTTTGTCTTCCAGCATTACAATCTCTTCGCTAACAAAACAGCGCTTGAAAATATCTTAGAAGGCCTGGTTGTAGCCCGTAAGATTCCAAAAGAAGAAGCCATCCAACGGGCAGAATCAGCCCTTGAAAAAGTTGGTCTCCTCGCTTATAAGGATTACTATCCTTCTCAATTGTCAGGGGGCCAGCAGCAGTGGATCGGAATCGCGCGTGCCATTGCAGTGAAACCAGACGTGATCTTGCTAGACGAGCCGACTTCAGCGTTAGACCCAGAGTTGGTCGGGGATGTACTTGGTGTTATGAAACAGCTAGCCCAAGAAGGAGTGACCATGGTTGTCGTAACCCATGAGATGGGCTTTGCGCGTGATGTGGCAAACCATGTCATCTTTATGGATGGCGGACACATCATTGAAGAAAATGAGCCCCATGAATTCTTCAACAGTCCAAAAGAAGAACGAACCAAACAATTCCTATCACGGATTTTATCTGACGCCACTTATAGTGTCGAATACATGATTTAACAAGAGGCACACCTATGTAGGGTGTGTTTTTTTGGATTCTGGAAAAAATTAAAAAATTAGCTCATTTTTTAAAAATCATTACGAATAATATAAGTGAGAGGGAAATATGACTGATAAAAAACAACGATTTGAACTATTATTCTTACTGACTTTGTTTCTAGGAGGTTGCAGTCTTTTTACGGATAAAGCTGCTGAGAGAAGAGAAATGATTCAGATTGCAAAAAGCACGAAAATGGAGCGAGCGATAAAACACTTGTTAATCAGTATCGATCCTAAAGCCTTCACTTCAGAAGGAGTCATTCACTCCTATACCCTGATAAAAGGTAAATTGGAATACAACCCAATGGGAGGCATGAATGTCTATCTCGTTATCAATGGCGATAAAAAGTTAATGATCGATACGACTATTCAAATGGAAGATTCAGGACAGTTCGAAGCAGGTAGTTACGGTATTTCAGCAAAATTAGATGATCTGTTAAGTAAAGCAGAAGAGACTGGAAAATAGACTCATTTAGGTAAATACCCTAATATAGGTAAATAGAAACATTTCTGGATCAAAACCAATATGTTACATTAATAGCTAGTGCTTGTAACGATTTGGCAACATTTTTTAACAAAAGTAACATTTCAGGTATGAATAGAATTTTGTATAATAAATTCTAAGAAACCTGAAGAAAGAATGGGAAGAAGATGAAAAAAAGTAAATTAATTGTGTTGATAATGGTAGTATTTAGCCTGAGCTTAGGAGGCTGTAGCTTTTTTAATGGACAATCTGCCAAGAAACAAGAAATGATTCAAATCGCAGAGAGTAAGAAGATGAAAGTGGCGATTGAAGAATATCTAAAAAACCTGGACCCGGAAGCACTGACTCCAAATGGGAAAATAAAGACTTATAGGATTTTAAAAGATAAATTGAAATATAATCCAATGGAAGGGATTAATATTGAGATTGTTATTAATAATGATGATAAGTTGATTGTTGATATGGTAGTAATAGAAAAGGAATCAGGATTATATCATGTTGCGGCATCCAGTACACCTACAGAGTTGGACGAACTTTTAGAAGGGAAATATTATGGACAATAATTCAATAGATTCAGATTATCTACATAAGGAGGTGGCTTTATTAGAATATGTTCCATCAGAAATTGGGAAAAAGCAAACTATTGAAAATGGAAAATATTATATAGGCCATACCGCTCACATCTATGATAATGTAAATGACAATGAGGAGCAGGTCTTCGTTCTTACTAACAATGGTCAAGGTGAAAAACAAAAAGCAGTCCCCTATACTGCTTCAGATGATGCGCGCGCCCAGATCCATGACGTGACAGTCTTGATGAAGGGATCTGAAACTGAAATAAGTACACAAAAATTACTCCATGATACGTTTACGGATTGGGTAAAGACAGATTTGCCGGCAGCTTCCAATATTTTGAACCCTGGTGGTGCGAGCGAGTATGCAACCGAATATGCGAAGAATTATGCGCGAGATAAGGCTAAAGATGGTTTTAACAATGCTGTAGAAGCTCTTGAAGATGCAATTATTCCTACATCAGTTAATCTTCCACCGGAGGCCACTCCCTTAGGTAGATTCATACAAAAAGCGATGGACAATCCTTTCAGCAATTTCGTACAGGAAAAAGCATCAGATATGGTCGGATTTTTTGCAGAAAGGACAGCCGAAGAACAGGTTAGATTTCCTACTTTAATGGGAGCTGCTTTTTTAAAAAAATACAATGACGAAAACGGTACTTTCCCACCTCCGCAATTTAAAGATGCTGCAGCTCATTTGAAAGAGGTGATCCGAAAATACCCCAATGCCAAGATAGATCTATACGGTCACTCTCTGGGGTCTATGAATATTCAGTATGCGCTTGCTTGTTTGACGGAAGAGGAAGCTTCTCATATTGGGACCGTCCATCTATACAATGGCCCTAATGCCTATCCTATCTTAACACCCGAGCAAAAAGTGCGTATAGATTCGCTGAAGTACAAAATCTACAACCACATTGACCATAAAGATTTGGTTAGCTTGGGCTATCAGGATTCTGGAAGCAAGGAATCCAGTGGGATTGTCAAGCACCTCAAAACGAAGAATTTGAAAAATACCGGCTTGCAGCACATGATGCATGGTTATATCTATGATAAGGATGGGAATTTGGTTCTTGAAAAGGGAACGGAAGCCATCACTCGGAAGGAAATCATTGAAGAGCGGATGAAGGTTTACTATCGCCTAAAGGATAAATTGCAAAAAACAGGTGGTGGACTGAGCTCAAGTGAACGGATTTATCTTGATGCTTTGCAGGCGCGCTTGGCTTCTGATGAGCTGATTCGAGTAGTGGATGAAGGGCTGGAGCAAGCTCAGAAATCTAAGGTACAACTGGATACAGATTTAGAAGCTTTGGAGAAAGTATTACAGACCGTTCCGAAAGGCTTCATTCTCAATCTTGCAGAAGTAGAAGAGGCCTATGCACAGGCTGGTGCAACAAGGCAAACAGTTGTCACTGAAGTAAGAGAAAGGTTCGACAACCGTTTGGCTGCGTATCAGTCCTTGTCGAATGAATTTCATACTTTAAACGAGCAAGTGAATGCAGGAATTGAGCTCTTAAAAACGAAAGATCAAAAAATTGCAGGAGAAATGAACCAGTGGGAACAACTAGCTTATTAATGTCATCTACTCCTTCGAAAAGGGAAAAGCAACTAGATCACTTGGAAAGAGAATTTCAAAAAGCGCGCTTGGAGCTCGATGAAAAGCGTTGCTTGGTGGAAAGAAAACAGCAGCTCTTCACCCGGATGTTGGAAGAAGAGTATGCGATGGCAGCTTCCTTTTTACAAAAGCAGGAGGTTGATAGCAGTTGTGCATGGGAGTCCCTTCATCGCTGTATAGAAGAGTATGATCTCGAAGCTAGAGATGCAGCGCAAGTAGCCATAAAACAGATCGATACTGAAGAAGAGAATTTATGGCAATCCTACCGTAAAGAGAGATGCCAGTTGGAAGAGGAAATTGCACAAGATAAAGTTTCATAGTATAGAAGAGGAGGAAGTATGGGTGATAGTCCTGTCAAAGATTTCTTTGATTTAGATATGAAAGATAAGATGAGGATCATCGAAAGCAGAAAGAAACTTGAAAAAGAATTAATACGGGTTGTCTATGCCCCCATTTTATTGACCTGCAAGGCAGGAGTCGAGAAACGCTTCAATGATGAATTGACTGTAATTGCAACAGTAGCTGAAGAAGACGTACAGGTAGTCGGAAAGCAACTGGACCAATCCATGGTGGGGCAATTTGCTAAAAATGTACAGACGGCTATTCAAGAAAAAGCTGGGAAATTTAAATCTATCTAGCCAAGAACTTCTATAAAATGTGGAATCTGGAATGCCATCCAGATTTTTTTAATAAATTTAAAAAATTATGTAAAAAAGTGTTGACAAAGAAATCAGTCTGCGTTATAATAATTTATGTAAACAAAAAGAGGTTGGAAAATCTCAAGAGTTTACAAGATCAATAGTGGAAAGGAGATGGTAATATGCTATTTCCAGAATTAAGACAACTAGTTGATAAAAGGAAGAATAGAAACTGTTAGCCTGTAGGGCTATTATTAAATAAATGAATTAAAATTATGTAAACAACCAAACAGCAGCCAATTGGTCTGCTAATTTTCAAAAACGAATTAAAATTATGTAAACTAGAGGTAACAACTATGAACAACAACTTTAACAATATGGATGATCTTTTCAATCAACTAATGGGCAACATGGGTGGTTTTCGTTCTGAAAGCCGTCGCTACATGATTAATGGTCGTGAAGTGACACCAGAAGAATTCGCTATCTACCGTCAAACGGGTCAACTTCCAAATGAAGGAAGTGATCAAGCGCAACACCATCAAGGTAAAGGAATGAAACAAGATGGGATCCTTGCAAAACTTGGTCGCAACTTGACTGAAGAAGCACGTGAAGGAAAATTGGATCCGGTTATCGGACGCAATAAAGAAATTCAAGAAACGGCTGAGATCTTGTCTCGTCGTACTAAGAACAACCCTGTCCTTGTAGGGGATGCCGGTGTTGGTAAAACAGCAGTTGTAGAAGGTTTGGCACAAGCTATTGTGAACGGGGACGTTCCAGCTGCCATCAAGAACAAAGAAGTCATCTCCATTGATATTTCTGGTCTTGAAGCAGGGACTCAATACCGTGGTAGCTTTGAAGAAAATATTCAAAATCTGATCCAAGAAGTCAAGGCGATGGGAAATGTCATTCTCTTCTTTGATGAAATCCATCAAATCCTTGGTGCAGGTAGCACAGGTGATGGTCAAGGCTCTAAAGGTCTTGCGGATATTATCAAACCGGCTCTTTCACGTGGGGAATTGACAGTCATTGGGGCAACCACTCAAGATGAATATCGTAACACCATCTTGAAGAATGCGGCTCTTGCTCGTCGTTTCAACGAAGTGAAGGTCAATGCTCCATCAGCTGAAGATACTTTCAAGATTCTTCAAGGGATCCGTGATCTTTATGAAAAACACCACAATGTCATCTTGCCAGATGAAGTTTTGAAAGCAGCGGTTGATTATTCGATCCAATACATTCCACAACGTAGCTTGCCTGATAAGGCCATTGACTTGGTCGATGTAACAGCTGCTCACTTGGCGGCTCAACATCCGGTAACTGATGTTCATGCTGTGGAACATGAAATTGAAGAAGAAAAAACCAAACAAGAAGAAGCTGCGGCGAAAGAAGATTACGAAGCAGCTTTGAAAGCAAAAGTTCGTATCGAAGAACTTGAAAAGAAAATTGAAAACCATACAGAAGACCATAAGGTGACAGCAACGGTCAACGATGTGGCTGAATCAGTAGAACGGATGACGGGTATTCCAGTATCACAAATGGGGGCAACTGATATCGAACGTTTGAAAGATATGGGTCACCGTTTGCAAACTAAGGTTA
>JBKXCY010000078.1:0-7013 GCA_046994005.1 Streptococcus sp. | reverse complement strand
GCAATGATTATTTTGAAGACTTAAGCAATGACTTCAAGTACCAGCAGTTGGAAATTATCTACTACCAGGCCTTAAATGCTACTCTTAAAGGCGATAAGTCTAGAGCTGAAGAGCTATTTCGCAAGTTGGTTTCAGAAGATGAGTCGCTTTATATCGTTCGAAAGGCGCAACAATACTTGAAGGATGAAGGCAGTCATCTGTAAATCCTCCAATCGAAATAGACATTAATTGAAAGAGCCTGAAGAAACACAAGAAGTTATTGGAAGATAAGAATGAAGAAATCGATTTTTAAAGCAAACTTTTATGAGAGCCGTCGTTTGCGTCATGATGGCTTTATCGATTATTTGGTTCGAGAAGCGAATAGTCGTAGCGTATATACCAAATCCTTTAGTATAACTAGAACCATATTTTCTTTTCTAGGTGCATTGATGATGTTTGGACTCGCTATCTTTATAGAATCAATAATGAAAGATCCGAATCCCGACACACCAGTTGAAACATGGGGAATCAATTTTTATCCAGTCTGGGTATTTTTCCTGTGTTGGTTTCTATGGTTGATCGCCTGTAGAATCAATTTATGGAAAAAGTATCCTGCCAATCTTTCGTATATTACAACTTTAAATGCGAATTTATATATTTTTTGGATGGTGCTAGCTTATAACTTATTTTTTATTAGTATTTTAGGGAAATTTCTCACAGTTATTGGGTTAATCTTATTCTATTTATTCACCATCTTGATTCTATTTTTTATCATACGAATTAGAATGACATCACTTAAAACTCGTCTTTATGGAGTGCAAGATAGCAGTATGACAATCAGACAGAGAAAGTTCATACATTTTGTTACATTGATAAGTAGCGGAATCGTAGCAGTTTGGATGATCCTGAAACTTTTGTTCCCTAGGATTGGAGAAATTCGAACTGATTTTTGGGGGACACTATCTATTATTGGTATCTCTTTTGCATTTAACGTTATTATGATAGGTGCATTATTTGTACTATTTTTACCCCATTCACTGTATGGTTACTATCGAAATAAATATTCAGAAGAGTATCGCGAGTTCGAAGGAAAATCACTGGAAGAGTGGTATGGGAAGAAGTACTTGAAGAAACATTAGGAGGTATTAAATAATGAATAAGAATTTTAACGAGATGTCGTTTGATGAATTGAAATGTTACCGTAGAGAAGGTCTTTGGAGATCTTTGGGCTTATTACTGGTCATTATTTTTGTGATTACGGGTATGGTCCTGATGGAAGTGAACCATGTTTCTCCATCGAATCAGAATCGTTTTCGAGTTATTGGTTTGACCACGGTCATTGCGCTCTTTGGCTACCTTATGCCTCTGATGGCAGCAAATCGTGTGATGCGAGACCATCCGGATTGGGTTAAGAAATCAGGGATTCGAGCAAACATTCCCTTGCCGATGGCTTGGCATGTCAAAAGGCTTTGCGTCCTTGGAGCGAGTCTATTGGTGATTGGAGTAGGATTTGCTTCGTCATTCAAACCACAAGTCCAACAAACAAATGTACAAGATCAAATTGATATCATTCAAATGGATAACGAATTGGAAAGAGAGCAAAAAGTCGATCAAGTTCTAGATACCATCACACCGGAGGATAAAAAATCTGAGTAAGATCCATTTTGGAATTTGAACATCATTGAATATCGTTCTAAACAGCTCTAAAGAACAGTGCCCACTCGGTGCTGTTTTTTACTTTATGCTGCAAAATTGAGGAAATGATTTTACTAGAGAACTGGCTTGGAAATGTGATATAATAAAGGTTATGGCAAACAATAATCAATCAAAAAAAACACGGTCGACGAGACGACTGTCCAAAGCAGAATTAGAAAGAAAAAAAGCAATTCATCGCATGATTGCGACCATTCTGATTAGTCTGGTTTTAGTTTTTGCGACCTTGAAATTGGGAGCAGTAGGGGTCTTGGCCTACAACTTGATCCGACTGTTTGTTGGGAGTTTGGCTTACTTGGCTATTTTAGCGACCTTTTTCTACCTTTATGCCTTTAAATGGCTGGACAAACACGAAGGGGTGATTTCAGGATTCCTAAGCTTCTTTGCTGGGGTTCTCCTGATGTTTCAGGCCTTCTTTGTATCCTCCCTTCATTTAGACAATAATGGAATCAAGGTCACTTTTTCAAGAATCATGGCAGACTTGATTCATCTGCGGGTGGAGAGTTTTGCCGGTGGTGGTATGATCGGTGCCCTTCTTTATGCTCCGATTTCCTTCCTGTTTTCAAATATTGGCTCTTATTTTATCGGTCTTCTCTTTATCGGATTGGGGATCCTCTTGATAAGCCCTTACTCCATCTATGATTTGTTTGAAAAGGGGTCCGAAGTCTTCCATGCTTCTATGGAAAAACGCAAAGAGCGTCGCGAACAGAAATTCCTTGAAAAGGAAGCTGCTGCAGCTGAAAGAGAGCAAGAAGAAGCAAGAGCTGTTCTTCCAACTCCCCTTTCTATGGAAGGGCACCCTGTAGATCTTGAAACGGGAGAGGTGTTGGCGGAAGAGCCGTTTACAGAGTCCTTTCCAGAAGCTGAAATTGTTGCACCAGCAACACAAGAGATCTACCTGCCAGATGAAGAATGGCCGGAAGAGCCTGAAGCATCCGAAGAGCTTCCGGTAGCCCAAGAATTCGAAGACGATGGGGAGGAGGTTCAAGTAGATTTTACACCTAAGGAACTCCTTCAGTACAAACTCCCAACGATTGATCTCTTTGCGCCTGATAAACCCAAAAATCAATCCAAAGAGAAAAACATCGTTCGCCAGAATATCCGCATTTTGGAAGAAACCTTTGCAAGTTTCAATATCAAGGCGACAGTGGAGCGGGCTGAGATCGGTCCTTCTGTTACCAAGTATGAGGTCAAGCCTGCTGTCGGAGTACGGGTCAACCGCATTTCCAACCTAGCAGATGATTTGGCCTTGGCCCTAGCAGCCAAGGATGTGCGGATCGAAGCACCGATTCCAGGGAAGTCCCTGGTCGGGATTGAAGTGCCCAACTCAGAGATTGCGACCGTTTCCTTCCGTGAATTGTGGGAGCAGTCCAAAACAGATCCCGCTAAACTCCTTGAGATTCCTCTTGGGAAGGCCGTAGATGGTTCAGCTCGGACCTTTGATTTGGCTCGGATGCCCCACCTCTTGGTAGCGGGTTCTACCGGATCTGGTAAGTCAGTAGCGGTTAATGGCATCATTTCGAGTATCTTGATGAAGGCCCGTCCGGACGAAGTCAAATTTATGATGGTCGATCCAAAGATGGTGGAGCTTTCTGTCTATAATGATATTCCTCACCTCTTGATTCCAGTGGTGACCAACCCACGCAAGGCCAGTCGAGCCCTACAAAAGGTTGTCGATGAGATGGAAAATCGCTATGAGCTCTTCTCGAAAGTGGGCGCTCGGAATATTGCTGGCTTTAATGCCAAGGTTGCGGAGTACAATGCTCAGTCTGAGATGAAGCAAGTGCCACTTCCATTGATTGTGGTCATTGTCGATGAGTTGGCAGACTTGATGATGGTCGCAAGTAAAGAAGTGGAAGATGCCATTATTCGCTTGGGACAGAAGGCGCGTGCAGCAGGGATCCACATGATTCTTGCGACCCAACGGCCATCGGTTGACGTTATCTCAGGTTTGATCAAGGCCAATGTGCCTTCCCGTGTCGCTTTTGCGGTATCATCTGGGACTGACTCACGGACCATCTTGGATGAAAATGGGGCAGAGAAACTACTCGGTCGCGGAGACATGCTCTTTAAACCGATCGATGAAAATCATCCAATCCGTCTACAAGGATCCTTTATCTCAGATGACGATGTGGAGCGAATTGTCAACTTTGTCAAGGAGCAGGCAGAAGCCGATTATGATGATGCTTTTGATCCAGGCGAAGTATCGGAGTCGGACTTTGACGGAAGCATGGGTGGCTCTGATGAAGGCGATCCTCTCTTTGAAGAGGCCAAGGCGCTCGTGGTTGAAACTCAAAAAGCCAGTGCTTCGATGATTCAGCGCCGCTTGTCAGTTGGCTTTAACCGAGCGACTCGCCTCATGGAAGAGTTGGAAGCAGCCGGTGTGATTGGACCTGCTGAAGGAACCAAGCCTCGGAAAGTATTGCAACAATCATAAGGATAGGGAAAAAGGGCGCTTGTCCCACTCCCTTTTCTTTTTATAGAAAATAGAAAGTAGGACCAGATGAAGTTAGACATGATTCATCATATTGCCATCATTGGACGGGATCGCGATGCCATGTTGCATTTCTATGTGGACCAGTTGGGCTTTGCGATTGTCAGTGAATATGACCGTCCTGAACGCGGAGATATCTTGATCAATCTCCGTCAGGGCCAGCTGACGTTAGAACTCTTTATCAAACCGACGGCCCCAGAACGGCCTAAGCTTCCCTTGCCCGAGCATGCGGGACTGCGTCATCTAGCCTTTAAAGTGGAAGATGTAGAAGTGTATTTAGCTAGATTGGATCAGCTAGGTATTGAGAATACAGGCCTTCGCTATGATGACTTTGATGGTAAGAAAATGGCATTTTTCTTCGATCCAGAAGGATTGCCCTTGGAAATACATGAGTGAGGAACGCAATGGATAGATTAGAAGGACTCAGTCAGGAAGAAGTAGCGAAAAAGATCCAAGAGGGCAAGCAAAATAAGGTCACAATCAAGACAGAAAAAAGCCTAGGACAGATCATTCGAGATAATGTCTTTACCTACTTTAATCTGATATTTTTGATTTTGGCTATTTTGCTGGTAGCAGTGAAGTCTTGGAACAATCTCTTGTTTGTCCCGATTGTCGTGGTCAACTCCTTAGTTGGTATTGTGCAGGAAGTCCGCTCTAGACGGATCTTGCGTCAGATGCAATTTCTACACATGAGTGAGGCGATCGCTCTTCGCGAAGGCAAAGAAGTCGCTCTACCTATCGATCAGCTGGTGGAGGGTGATCTCGTTCGCTTTCAAGCTGGAGATCAGATCTATGCGGATGGGGTTTTGCTGGAGGGCGAGCTAAAAGTCGATGAATCGCAATTGACAGGTGAAGCTGATGAGGTCAAAAAAGGAGCGCAAGATGCGCTCATGTCAGGTAGCTTTGTGATTGCTGGTCAAGGACTGGCACGATTGGAAAAAGTGGGGAATGACTCCTACATCAACCAATTGAGCTTGGAAGCCAAGCAGGTCAAGTCCCATGAGGAGTCTGATATGGTTCATGCAGTTAACCGCATCGTAGGGATCATTGGTCTCCTCATCATTCCGCTAGGTTCCCTCCTTTTTCTTCGTAGCTATATTAGCCTAGGCGATAGCCTTAAGCTTAGTGTGACTTCAACAGTCGGAGCCTTGATCGGGATGATTCCAGAAGGTTTGTACCTCTTGATGACCTTGGCACTGGCTCTGGGAGCAGTCAGATTGGCCAAGGAGAAGGTCTTGCTCAATAGCATGAAGGGGATTGAGACCTTATCGCGCGTGGATGTCCTTTGTGTCGATAAGACAGGGACCATTACAGAGCCTGGTATGGAAGTGACAGAGATTCGTCCGGTTAAAGGCGCTCAAGACTTGGAAGCTCTAGCTCAGTATGTAGAAGCTAGTATGGATCAAAACGATACCATGGATGCGATCCGAAAATTCCACAAGACGCCAGTCAACCGGCCTTGGAAGGCTCTTGAAATACAGCCCTTTACGTCCAAGAAAAAGTATGGGGCCATTGCCTTTGAATCGGGGATCTATGTATTAGGCGCACCAGAATTTGTTTTACGAGAAAGCTTCTCTGAGCTTGAAAAAGAGATCGCCCCGGCTACGCAGGCAGGAAATCGGGTCTTGGCCTTTGGGAAATATAGGGGAGAAGACCTTAGAGAGACGTTAGAGGCTCCTGTAGATTTGGTGGCCTGGATTATTCTTTCCAATCCTTTGAGAAAAAATGCCAAAGAAACCTTTGCCTACTTTAAAGAACAAGGTGTAACCATTAATGTCATTTCAGGGGACAACCCTGCTACCGTCTCAGCTATTGCACAAAAAGCAGGCATTGAAGGAGCTGAAGACTTAATAGATGCCAGAACCTTGCAGACGGAAGAAGATTTGCACCAAGCGGCGAGCCAGTATACGGTCTTTGGTCGGGTGACCCCAGAGCAAAAGAAAAGCCTTGTAGAAGGCTTGCAGGCAAAAGGACACAAGGTCGCTATGACCGGAGATGGTGTCAACGATATTTTAGCTCTAAAAACAGCGGATTGTAGTATTGCGATGGAATCTGGAAATGATGCGACTAAAAAGATGGCGCAAGTAGTTTTACTAGATTCCGACTTTGGGAAGATGCCGTCTATCGTGGCAGAAGGTCGTCGGGTGGTCAATAACATTCAACGATCAGCCAGTCTCTTTTTGATCAAGAATATCTTCTCCATTTTGTTGGCTATCTCAGTGACGCTCTTAGCCTTTACCTATCCCATCATGCCGTCGCAGATGTCTTTGATCAGTGGTTTTACAATTGGGATTCCAGGATTCTTCCTAGCGCTTGAGCCCAATAGCGAGCGTATCAAAGGACGCTTTATCGAAACGGTCTTTAAAAATGCACTGCCTGCTGCCTTGACGGATTTTATACTGATATTTAGTCTGGTTTTGCTCTCTTCAGCATTTGGTATGAAATCGGAAGAACTCTCGAGTGCAGCCATCTGCTTGATGGCCTTCGTCGGATTTACCATCATCTACCAAGAATCCCAGCCTCTCAATCACTACAAGAGACTGGTTCTCCTAGGAAATATCCTAGCTTTTCTGGTTTCAAGCAGTATCCTAGGGAAATTCTTTAACATGAGCCCCTTAAGGCTTCAAACGCTGCTTATCTGCGCCATCATGACGGTTCTCGCTCTCATCTTGATTCAACTCTTCAAGAAGTTAGTGGGCTGGTTCTTTCATCGGAAGAAATAAAAGAAAAGGCAACTCCAAAGATAGAGTTGCCTCAGATTAAAGAAAAAGATCATTTGAAAACTTTCCTTAGGTGAGTACGGACGTCAGCGAACTTCTAGGACTGT
>JBKXCY010000077.1:0-7095 GCA_046994005.1 Streptococcus sp. | reverse complement strand
TGTGCGGAGGTGGGACGACGAAATCGAATTCTAACGAATGACCGATTTCTGTCCTACTCTCTCTGACTTGATTGATTAAAACCATGAAAATAGCTTCATAATGGTCATATTGGTTTCTACTAAACGAGAATAATAAATGTTCCCTCCATTAATGTATAGTTCCATCCCGTTTAAAAGAGAGATAGGGTGGAGGTAAAGATAAGTTTCACCGGTAACATTGCCAAGACTTGGCGCTACTACATCCCGTGAATAAGCGCGGGCCAACTCTAGGGAATTTGTTCCACCGTGTTTAGCCACATAATCAATGTAGTCTTTCCCGAAATTATAGGCTTGAACGGCTGTCCAGCTATCAACGCCTTTTTTCTTGGCTTCTTTTAACTCATCTGAAAGAGTCTGAATACCTTGGCGAATACTGGCCTTATTATCACTAATGGTATTGGTTTCACCACTTGCACTCTCACTTGCCTGCATGACATCGTCCTCTCGACCTTTGGTCTCAGTATAGATCATAGCAAGAATGAGGTTTTCATTGGCCGTGGTGTCCTCCTCAGCAAGGACTTCTCTAACCAGGGAGCGGTACTGCATGACTTGTTTGACATCATGGTGGATCTGAAATCCCTTGTAGATTCCAAATATTAGTAAGATGAATAAGAAGATCTTCACTATACGTTTAATCATTATTTACTCTGTATATCCTCAATATTTTTGATCAAAATAGAATAGGTTCCGTTCTCGTTTAGAATAAATTCAACAGATTCTGCATCTTCATAGACATTATTCGGAACGATTAGTTCAATTCCATTTGACAATGACAATTTCTGATTTTCGAACTTCTTCAACTGGCGACTTGCATCAATTTCTTCAAAAGTGACAGGCTCTGGTACAGCTTCTTTAACTTGGTCAATAAAACTGAGGCGAGCTGTCAGATTGTCGTCGAAGAGATCATCCGCTAATTTCTCAGGAGAGAGTTTATTTTCTTCCTCAATATGGTTAAAAATAGCTGATTTAACCTTTGATTGAAATTGAAAATCATCTGTGTTAAAGCTTTCCGCAATCTTCTGGGCTGTTTTTTCTAGTGCCTTGATCGATTTTTTAGGAGAGATCTTAGGTTGCGCCTGCAATAGATTCTCAGAAAAATAGTTCAAGAACGTCCCGTTGTACTTGATCCGTTTTTCAATCAAATGGTATTTGCGGCTTTGAAGATTGATGACCAAAGCTTCATCTGCACCAGTCCCAAAACCAGGTAGATTATTTTGCGTCAACTTAATCGGATTGTCCACTTCACCGCCAAGATGCGTCAAGGTTTCCCGTAAGGCGATCCGAAGAAAGGCAAAATGGTCCACCCCTTCTTTTGAGAATTGAATGAACACCAAATCGTTGGTCTTTTGATTCTCAGAGACGACAAATTCTTCCTTCCAGCGATTCGCTACTGCGACAGATGTTTCTAACAGATCATCTGAAATCATCTCAAGAAAAGGATTGTCCTCTTCAAAAATACCGGTCCTGGCTTCATCGGAATAAACTCGCTCAATCTTTTTTCGCAAGTATTCCTCAATTTTAGGCGTGATATTGAGGAATTTATCTGCCAGATAGAGATCGGTATCATCTGGGCTGAATTGATGAATGATGGCTTTCTTTACGTAAATATCCATAAGATGATTTAGTCCTCGTAAAGTGGGAAGGCATCTGTCAAGGCTTTGACTTGAGCACGCACCTCTTCTAATACTGCTTCTTTATCTGCATTCTTCAGCGCTTTGATCATGAGTTCAGCAACGGTGCGACTTTCTTTTTCACCAAAACCGCGAGCAGTGATGGCTGCTGCACCAATCCGAATCCCACTGGTCTTAAATGGAGACAAGGTTTCATAAGGAATAGAGTTCTTGTTGAGGGTGATATTGACTTCATCCAACAAGTTTTGCGCCACTTTCCCATTTTCAACGACTTTGGTGACGTCGACAAGGAAAAGGTGGTTCTCTGTTCCGCCTGAAATAACGCGGAAATCTGGATCTTGCAAGAAGACATCAGCCATAGCCTGACTGTTCTTAATCACGTTAGCTGCATACTCTTTAAAGGCAGGATCCAGCGATTCTTTGAAAGCGACAGCTTTGGCTGCAATGACATGCTCCAACGGTCCTCCTTGAATACCAGGGAAAATAGCAGAGTTAATTTTCTTAGCCAATTCCTCGTCATTGGTCAAGATTAGGCCTCCACGAGGTCCACGAAGGGTCTTGTGAGTAGTCGTGGTCGTGATATGTGCATAAGGAACTGGACTTGGATGAAGACCTGCTGCCACGAGACCAGCAATATGGGCCATGTCAACCATGAGCTTAGCTCCTACTGCATCTGCAATCTCACGGAATTTAGAGAAATCAATTATATGAGAGTAGGCTGAGGCACCAGCAACGATGAGTTTTGGTTTGACTTCTTTGGCTTGTTTTAGGATAGCATCAAAATCCAAGAGCTCTGTTTCAGGATCTACACTATAGGACACAAAATTATAGGTTTGACCAGAGAAGCTCACAGAAGCTCCGTGCGTCAAATGCCCACCGGCAGCTAAATCCATCCCCATAACAGTATCACCAGGCTCAATCAAGGCCATATAAGCAGCACAGTTTGCCTGACTTCCTGAATGCGGTTGAACGTTCGCAAATTTAGCCCCAAAGATTTCTTTGGCCCGTTCGATCGCGAGACTTTCGACCACATCGACCACATCTGTCCCACCATAGTAAC
Source organism: Streptococcus sp. (assembly GCA_046994005.1). Taxonomy (GTDB): domain Bacteria; phylum Bacillota; class Bacilli; order Lactobacillales; family Streptococcaceae; genus Streptococcus. The sequence continues at coordinate 4,365 of JBKXCY010000077.1, read as the reverse complement.
GACGACCAGGGTAGCCCTCGGCATATTTATTGGTCAGAATAGACCCTTGAGCAGCCATCACTGCCTTAGAGACGACATTTTCAGAAGCAATCAACTCAATATTGTTTTGTTGACGCTCTTCTTCTTTAGCGATCGCATTCCATAGGTCTGCATCATAGGCTTTGTAATCTTCTTTATCAAAAATCATCGGTCTACTCCTTTATAAAAAATTATTTATGTACATTATCACTGAGGAAGTTCATCATCCTCAAAGGAAAGCTCGGGCACTTGTGCAAGCAAATCAGCTTTTGTAATAGAACCTTGCCGCAAAATCCTGAATTTGGAACTAGAGATATCCAAAATAGTTGAATCTTGGCCTGTCAGAAAGTCATCATCCTCTATACCAGGAACCACTTGATCAAATTCGCTTACAATAGCCCTATACTTTGTTCCACTTGCATGACCTGAAAGATTGGCCGAGGGACCAACCAAAGGGCCGAATTTACGAATTAAATCCAATGTCTTTGGGTGAGCCGGTATACGGAAACCAACTGTATCCAATCCTGAATGAATCCAGTTAGGTACCTTTTCATTCGCTTGAAGAATAATAGTTAGAGGCCCAGGTAAAAATGAATGAATCAGTTTTGTTAAATAGCTGGGTTGATTTTTCGAATAAATTCGAATCGTTTTTTCATCGGCTACATTTAAATTCAGAGCCTTGTCTCTAGGTCTACGTTTTAATTCGTAAATATAATCAACTGCCTCTTGGTCCAAAGCTTTAGCGAAAATACCATAGACTGTTTCAGTTGGCAGAATAACCGCACGGCCTGCTTCTAATTCTTTCTCAATGTTATCCATTGTCTACTACTACCATTCTTTCTTGTCCAAATTGGTCTTTCAGAACTCGAACTCGTTTGTCAGGAAACGCTTCTCGAAAGAGCTCTTTTACTTTGGCTCCTTGCTTATAGCCAATTTCTTGATAGATCTTTCCGTCTGGTGTTAAAACACTTGGTGCTTGCTGGGCAATCTTTTCGTAGATGGCATATCCATCACGGTCTGCAAAGAGAGCTAAGTGGGGTTCAGAGGCTAAAACATTGGCTCCAACCTCTTCTACATCATCCCGGGAGATATAGGGAGGGTTGGACACTATCAGGTCATAAGGACCTTCTAGTTCGTCCAGTACATCTGACGACTTGAATTCAAGGACAGCTTCTAATTGCTTGGCATTTTCTTGAGCTAGGGCTAAAGCCTCTTCTGAGACATCACTAGCTTGAACCTGCCAGGTAGGTCTAGCAAGGGCTAAGCTAATCGCAATGGCCCCACTTCCTGTCCCAATATCCAGAACTCGTAAGGTCTCCCCATCATTTTCTTCCAGAATAAGAGCAACCAATTCTTCTGTTTCAGATCGTGGGATCAGCACGCGCTCATCAACTGTAAAAACATGGCCACAAAATTCGGCGCTCCCAATAATATACTGGGCAGGGACGTGATGTTTCAACTGCTCAAAGATGGATTCAAGCAAGGCCTGGTCCTCTACTTCCACTTCTTTTTGCAAGGCAAGGACAAAGTCTGTAAAGGTCCAGTTTTTTAAAGCTCGATACGCGAAGGAGAGGCTTTCTGCTTCCTCTCCAACGGCTATTAATTCTTCTTCATACTGGGCTAATAATGATCCCAACAACATTATTTATTCAACTCTTCTAGTTTTTGTGTTTGATCATACAAGACCAAAGCATCGACCACTTCATCTAATTTACCAGATAAGATAGTATCCAGTTTTTGAAGGGTCAACCCAATCCGGTGATCGGTCACACGGTTTTGAGGGAAGTTGTAAGTCCGGATCCGCTCTGAACGGTCACCAGTACCGATAGTTGACTTCCGCTCAGCGTCCTGTTCGTCTTGGGCAATCTGAGCGAAGTGGTCAGCCACACGCGCACGGATGATCTTCATGGCTTTTTCACGGTTCTTCTGTTGGGTCCGTTCTTCCTGCATCTCTACCTTGATATTGGTTGGCAAGTGGACGATACGAACGGCTGTTGCAACCTTGTTGACGTTTTGTCCACCCGCACCAGATGCGTGGTAGATGTCAATTCGAAGGTCTTTTGGATCAATGTCGTATTCAACTTCTTCAATTTCTGGCATGACCAGAACAGTTGCTGTAGAGGTATGGACACGACCTTGGCTTTCCGTCACAGGGACCCGTTGTACCCGGTGGGCACCAGATTCATACTTGAGTTTCGAGTAGACCGATTGACCAGAAACCATGGCCACTACTTCTTTGATCCCGCCAACGCCATTGTAGGAAGCTTCCATGACCTCAAAGCGCCAACCTTGGCTTTCCGCATATTTTTGGTACATCTGCAAGAGGTCGCCAGCAAACAACTGGGCTTCGTCCCCTCCTGCTGCTCCACGGATTTCCAAGATAATGTTCTTGTCATCGTTTGGATCTTTTGGAAGAAGTAAGATCTTCAGTTTTTCTTCGTACTCTTCTTTTTCAGCTTTGGCATCTTTCAGCTCTTGCTTGGCCATTTCTTCCAAATCCGCATCGCCGCCTGCTTCCTTGATCATTTCTTCAGCATCGACGATGTTTTGGAGTACTTGTTTGTATTCCCGATAAGCTGTCACCGTGTCACGAGTGGAAGCCTCTTCTTTTGAAAGCTCCATAAAGCGTTTGGTATCAGAGACCACATCAGGGTCACTCAGTAATTCTCCTAACTCTTCGTATCGGTCTTCCACAGCTTGTAGTTGATCATAGATATTCATGTTTGCTCCTTAATTCTAGGTTGTTAGATCATAGATTGCTACAATTTCGTCTTCTATGACTTCGCCAGTTTCTTTAAATCCATAATGGAGATAGCAAGATCTCGCTTGATTATTTTCCGGTTCATAAGATAACCAAAGACTTGTTGCTTTTCCAGCTGGCTCTGTTCGAACAAAGTCAATGACTGCATCCATAGTCGGTTTAAAATAGCCTAAACCTTGAAATCGTTTATCTATCATAAAACGAAATAACAAGTAGTTCCCCTTACTGATCCCAATTTTCCGGTCATAGGCAATCATAACAAAACCAACTAATACTTCCTTATCATAAACTGCTAAGGGAGCTATAAATTCACCATTTTTATCATATACATAGGCTTCAGCTAAACTAATGGAATTGGATGCAATAAAATTCCTTTGGTTTGGATGAACTTCTAGATTTAAAACGTCAAAATAATTCTCTATTGTAATATCTTTTAAACAAATAGACATTATTATCCTCTCTAAAACGTTCTAGACGCTTTCAGTTGGTATGTCCGGATTAAAATAATGCTTGCGGCAAACGGAGATATAGGTCTCGTGTCCACCAATCTGGATCTGCTCTCCATCGTAGACAGGTTTGCCCGCTTGGGTACGCAAGACCATGGTCGCCTTGCGGGAACAGTATTGGCAGATGGTTTTGATCTCCTCGATCTTGTCGGCTAACAAGAGGAGGTGTTTAGAACCTTCAAAGAGTTCATTTCGGAAATCATTTTTGAGGCCAAAAGCCATGACCGGCACATCCAGTTCATCCACGACCCTTGCCAAATCATAGACATGGTGGCGTTTCAAAAACTGAGCTTCATCGATTAAGACACAGTAAGGTTTGATTGCTTGGTTTTTAATAAAGCCAAAGATATCGGTTTCGTCTTCGATCGCAACGGCTTCCCGTTTCATACCGATCCGGCTAGAAACCACTCCAAATCCATCACGCGTATCGATTGCTGAGGTCATGATGACGACGCTCTTGCCTTGCTCTTCATAATTATGGGCCACCTTCAAAATCTCAATGGTTTTACCAGAGTTCATGGTCCCATATTTATAATATAATTGTGCCATTTTCCTTCTGTTCTCTCTAAAATGTGTTTCATTATCATTTTACCATAATTTTGCTGACCTTTGTATCCCAAAATGTGATAAAATAGTCCTATAAAAAATTTAGGAGGTGGCCATATGCCATTTGTACGAATTGACCTATTTGAAGGACGCACCTTGGAACAAAAGAAAGCCTTGGCCAAGGAAGTAACCGAAGCTGTTGTTCGCAATACTGGCGCTCCTCAGTCAGCTGTTCACGTCATCATTAATGATATGCCTGAAGGAACCTACTTCCCACATGGTGAAATGCGTACCAAATAATCTTGCCGTCAAAAAAACCTTTCTTGCTTGTGACTTCACATAGCAGGAAAGGTTTTTTGCTTATTTTTCTTGTGCTTGGCGTTCTGCCTTCCGTTCTTCGAATTCTTCATCACTCATCAAGGTTCCACCGACATTAGCTGATTTCGCAAAGGCTGTGTAGCGACGCAACCAACCACTGGAAATTTTCGATTTGAACGGTTTCAAGTGTTTACGACGTTCTGCAAGGGTCGCATT
>JBKXCY010000076.1:0-7126 GCA_046994005.1 Streptococcus sp. | reverse complement strand
GATTCATCCCTCGAATCTGATTAAAGACTTGGCGATTGGTTTTGGTCCAATCCAGCACTTCTTCTTCTGGCAAAATATTCGGTGAAAATGTCACCAAACCTGGATCTTGTGGCCTTGGTTTGATCTCACCTGCTAGGTAGGCTGGCAAGGAATCTAGCAGCAGATCACGTCCTAGGACAGCCAATTTTTCAAACAAGGTTCCTACATTGTCCTCATCTAAAATGGGGAGAGAACGAGCAGCAATCATATCCCCAGCATCCATTTCTTTGACCATTTCCATAATCGTAACCCCAGCTTCTTCGTCACCATTGATCAGGGCATAGTGAATGGGAGCTCCACCTCTATATTTAGGCAATAAAGACGCGTGGACATTCACCGCAAATTGGAAGTTCTCCAACAATTTTGTCGGTAAAAATTGTCCAAAAGCAGCGGTCACAATTCCATCTGCATCTAGTGATAAGAGAGTTTCCATTTCTGGACTACCCGATAATTTCTCCGGCTGAAGAACCGGTAGTTGATGTTCCAAAGCTACCTGCTTCACCGGGGTCATTCGAATCTCTTTTTTGCGACCTACTTTGCGGTCTGGTTGAGTCACAACTGCCAAAATTTCATAGCGCGAATCTGCTAACAATCCCTTTAAAACCGTCGCTGAAAAATCAGGCGTTCCCATAAAAATTAATTTTGTCATTTCTTTCTTCCTTACATAAAACTTTGAGGTTCATTATCAATACTGACACGTAGATCTTGGTTGCCTCTTTCTTGTGTAAATTCTAAGATTTGATTCAAGACCTGAGTCATGCCTTCTTCGAAACGATATTTCACAATGATTTGATAATGATACAAATTATGTGTGCGTGCAATTGGTTTAGGTGTTGGTCCTAAGATTTGGACCTGATCAGATAAGCCAGATCGGAGAATTTCCATGACCTGATGTGACTTCTCCTTCACCATTTCCTCACTCTTATGAGATAGGGTTAGCCCAACTGTGAAGTAATAAGGCGTATAGCCTAACTGCCGGCGAATCTGCATTTCATAGGCAAAAAAACCTTCATAATCTTGGTCTTTGGCAAATCGAATCGCATAATGATTGGGGTTGTAGCTTTGAATGATAACCTCTCCTTCTTTCTCTGCTCGTCCGGCCCTTCCTGCCACCTGAGTCAAGAGTTGAAAGGTTCTCTCTGAAGATCGATAATCCGGTAAATTTAAAGAAGTATCCGCATTCAAGACACCCACTAACGTCACATTTGGAAAATCCAAGCCCTTCGCAATCATTTGCGTCCCTAACAAAATATCCGCTTCTCCATTCCCGAAAGCATCTAATATTGCTGCGTGGCTCCCTTTTTTTCGAGTGGTATCCACATCCATGCGCAAAATTTTAGCTTCAGGAAAGATCTCTTGTAATTCATCATAAGCTTTTTGTGTTCCTGTCCCGTAATAACGAATGGAAGGACTTTGGCAATTTAGACAGTGTCGAGGAATCGCTTTACTATAGCCACAATAATGACAGTTCATGGTTTTAGTATCCATGTGGAGGGTCAGTGAGATATCACAATTGGGACAAGTATCTACAGTTCCACACTCGCGACACATGACAAAGCTGGAATAACCACGGCGGTTCAACATCAAGACAACCTGCTCTTTTTTCTGCAAACAATCAGCAATAGCTTCCACTAGAACCGGAGTGAAGTTACCAGCTTCATTTTGGCCAATATAATCACGGAAATCAACGACTTTAACTTCTGGAATTTTGGCTACCGGATTGGCCCGCTGGGTGAGACGAATTAATTCATAAACCCCTTTTGTTGCACGAGCCCGTGATTCTAGACTTGGAGTAGCAGATCCAAGAAGCAAGACTGCTTGATTGTACTGAGCCCTTAGGACTGCGACTTCCCTTGCGTGGTAGCGTGGATTACTATCTTGTTTGTAGGAAGCCTCATGCTCCTCATCAATGATGATGGCTCCGATGTTTTTCAAAGGGGCAAAGATGGCTGAGCGTGCTCCAACGACTACCTTGGCCTCCCCACGTTCAACTTTTCGCCATTGATCATACTTCTCACCATTTGATAAGCCCGAGTGCAGAATGGCTACTTCCTGACCAAAACGAGAGATAAAACGATCCGTCATCTGTGGCGTCAGGGAAATCTCAGGAACCAACATAATAGCCGTTTTCCCCTTATTTAGAACTTCCTGAATAATCTGCAGATAAACTTCTGTTTTCCCACTTCCAGTCACACCTTCTAATAAAAAAGGCTTTGATGTTTTCCCAATTTGAGAAACTACTCTTTCTACAGCTTTTGCTTGCTCTGAATTTAAAAGCAGAGCCTGGGTCTGTTCTTTGCCTTCATAATATGCAGCCGCCCGATTCACTTCTCGTTCTGTTATTTCTAAAACACCCTGATCAATAAAATAAGCCACTACTTCTCGTGAAAAATCCTGATACAATCCTGCTAAGGGTTGCTCCCCTTGCTCTAGTAACAGGCGCTCTTTCAATGCTAGCCTTTTTTTAGCTCTCGCTGATAGTTGAAGTTCTTTTAATCCTTCCTGGTTAACGCGATACCATTTTTCTGTTTTAATTTGTTTCTTATCCTTGGCCTTGTATTCAAGTACCAAATCTCCTTTTCTGACCAACCGCATCACTTGGGCTTGATCGGCTGCATCTAGAGAAGAAAAAGAAACTTCATTTTTTTCACCAAAAAGTTTTATTTTGAGAGTGGGATCTAAAGAAGGTTGAGGATACAAAATCTTATCATAACTCGAATTGAGGAGAGAAGGAAGCATGGTTTTTAAAATCGTGATCTTATAAGAAAAAACACTTTTTCGTAATTGATCCGCCAACCAAAACTGCTCTTGATTTAAGACCGGAGTGTAATCCAAGACCTCCACAATCGCTTTTAATTCCTCGCTTGTGTCTGCCTCTTCTAAAACATCTACCACAATCCCTTGGATGAGGCGATTCCCTTTACCAAAGGGGACATGAACTCGCATACCTGCCTCCACCATATCCTCAAATTCTGATGGGATCTGATAAGAATAGGGTTTATCTGTCTGCATCAATGGGACATCTACGATGACTTTTGCTATCACTTTTTCACCTCCAGCCTCTATCATATGAGCTTTACTTTATCACGGAACCCTTTAAATAGCAAAAAATAAGATTGAGAAGCCCCAACCTTAAATTTTTTCACCATCTTCTTTTTCTTTGGCAATTTGTTCCTTAATTTTGCGCTCTTCTTCTTCTTTGCGAATCCGCTCTGCTTCAATCCGACGACGAAGCGCTTCACGTTTTGCTTCTGGATCCGGGTGAACAACTACGTTTCCAGACTCGATTTCTTCAAGCGCTTGTAATGTTGATTTAACTGATTGGAATTCTTGAGTTGGTACTGCACCACTTTCCAATTCGTGGGCCCGTTTTGCCTCAAGAATGACCAATGAATATTTTGATGGTACTTTGTCAAGCAATGTATCAATAGAAGGTTTTAACATCATATTCTTATACCTAATTTCTAATTATTTATCTCTTCACAATAGTTTGTGTTTTTGGTAACATATCCAGATAATGGCCAATGACACGGTCTACACGGAAATGCTCTGCTTCGATCACACGTTTGACACGTTCAGCAGCAAGAGGAACTTCATCGTTCACAATGGCGTAGTCATATTCACGCATCATGGCGATTTCTTCTTTTGCTTTTTCAATCCGTTGCGCAATAACTTCTGCACTATCTGTCCCGCGACCCACTAATCGATCTTGCAATTCATCCAAATCAGGCGGAGTTAAGAAAATAAAAACTGCATCTGGAACTTTCTTCTTTACTTGAAGGGCACCCTGAACTTCAATTTCAAGGAATACATCGATTCCCTTGTCCAAGGTTTCATTCACATAGGTTAAAGGAGTCCCATAGTAATTTCCAACGTACTCAGCATACTCCAACATTTGCCCTTGACGGATCAAATCTTCAAATTCTTCACGTGTACGGAAAAAATAGTCGACACCATCCACTTCACCTGGACGTTGTGCACGCGTCGTCATCGATACAGAATACTGAAACTGATTGTCCGAGTTTTCAAAAATTTCTCGTCTGACCGTTCCTTTTCCAACCCCCGAAGGGCCAGAAAATACGATTAATAAGCCACGATCCGCCATGATTTCTCCTTCAATGTCTTTCTATCTAGTGTAACAAAAATCGGCCTAATTTTCAACTGATTTTTTCATTCAAAAAGCTTGAGATGCTAGATCTCAAGCTTTTTGTTTATTTTGCGTAATCGACTGCACGCAATTCTCGAATAACGGTAACCTTAATGTTTCCAGGATATTCAAGATTGGACTCGATCTTCTCACGAATATCATGAGCTAAGATCGTCACTTTATCATCCTTGATTGCCTCAGGGCTAACCATAATACGGATTTCACGACCCGCTTGAAGGGCGAAACTTGTCTTAACTCCTTCAAAACTATTTGCAATTTCTTCAAGATCTTGCAAGCGTTTGATGTAGCTTTCAAGTGACTCACTTCGTGCTCCAGGTCGAGCTGCACTCAAGGCATCCGCTGCAGCGACAATGACTGCGATGACACTTTCTGGTTCCACGTCTCCATGGTGACTGGCAATGGTATTGACAACCACTGGGTGTTCCTTGTACTTCCGTGCCAATTCAGTTCCAATCTCGACGTGACTTCCTTCCACTTCACGGTCAATCGCTTTACCGATATCATGTAAGAATCCTGCACGTCGTGCCAAGGTAGCATTTTCACCCAACTCGCTAGCAATAATACCAGAAAGTTTGGCAACTTCAATGGAGTGACGCAAAACGTTTTGACCATAAGAGGTACGGAATTGCAACCGTCCCATGATTTTCATCAAATCTGGATGGAGGTTTGGCGCACCAATTTCATAGGCAGCCGCCTCACCGTATTCACGAATACGATTGTCAATTTCCTGACGGTTCTTCTCAACCAGCTCTTCGATACGGGCTGGATGGATCCGACCATCTTTGAGAAGGCTCTCCATTGTCATGCGGGCGATTTCACGACGAATCGGATCAAACCCTGACAAGGTCACCACTTCAGGCGTATCATCAATAATCACATCGACACCTGTCAAGCTCTCAAAGGTACGAATATTGCGCCCTTCACGACCGATAATCCGACCCTTCATACTATCGTCCGGCAAATGAACCGTTGAGTTTGTTTGCTCAGCAACAAAATCACCCGCCATTCGCTGCATAGCTTGCACGAGAATGTCTTTTGCGATTTTATCAGAACGTTCTTTCACTTCCAATTCAGCATCACGAATCCGTGAGGCAATTTCTTTTGAAAGTTGCTCTTCCGTCTGACTCAAAATAATGTCACGCGCTTCTCCTTGACTTAGAGCAGCGACACGTTCCAGTTCTTCTACTTTCTTGTGTTCAAGCTCTTCCAGCTGTTGTTCACGCGCATCAATGTGTTTAGTTCTATCTGTAAGACTTTGCTCTTTGTGTTCAAGAGACTGTTCTTTGCTTGTTAAAATGTCGTCTTTGCGATCAAGATTGCTAGCACGTTCTGCCAAACGGCTTTCTAATTGCTTCAATTCTTGTCGTTCTGACTTAAACTCAGCATCGACCTCTTCACGATATTTTCTGGCTTCTTCCTTTGCCTCCAAAAGTGCTTCTTTTTTAAGTGAACTTGACTCATGCTTCGCCTCTTTTAAAATCAAATCGGCTTCACGTTCTGCCTGTCCACGTAAATTCGTTGCTTCTTGTTCAGCATTCAAAAGGGTGAGTTCCGCAGCTTCTTTTGAAGCTTTCATTTTAAGAGCAGTTCCCACATATCCAATGACTAAACCAATGACCGCGGCAAAAACACCTGTAATAACAAAATTCATGCTTTTACCCCAAATCTATTTAATTAGTTGAATTAAAAATTCTTTTACATTTTACCATAAATTACTAAAATTAACAATCTAAAAAAACAGGAAAAACCTTTTATATTTTTGCTTAATACTTGTTCTTTTGTCGACTTTTCTTTCATGGAACATCTGTGAGGAATTCATTAATTTCCACTTTGTTGAATCTGCTTTTTTATGCTATAATCAAGAAAAACAAAGAAGGATTTGAGTATGACAAAAGAAGTAATTGTTGAAAGTTTTGAATTGGACCACACAGCTGTGAAGGCTCCCTATGTACGCTTGATTGGTGAGGAAACTGGACCCAAAGGAGACATCATCTCCAATTTTGATATTCGTTTGGTGCAGCCCAATGAAAATGCGATTCCAACTGCTGGTCTCCACACGATCGAGCATCTTCTTGCGATGCTCATTCGCAAACGCATCGATGGTATGATTGATTGTTCCCCATTTGGATGTCGCACCGGTTTTCATATGATCATGTGGGGACAACATTCGAGTACGGAAATTGCTAAAGTAATCAAAGATTCTTTAGAAGAAATTGCATCTGTCAGTACTTGGGAGGATGTCCCAGGCACAACCATTGAGTCTTGTGGAAATTACAAGGATCACAGCCTCTTTTCAGCCAAAGAATGGTGTCGCCTGATTCTAGATCAAGGAATTTCAGACGATCCATTTGAACGTCATGTTGTTTAAGACTAAAAAAAGGATGAACCATAGGTTCATCCTTTTTTATTGTCATTTTTTCCCAGAAAAGGGATGTCTGATCAAGCATTAATAATCCAGAGCATCTGAATGACCTTTTCCGTTTCCTACGAAATAACCAGTCTTGGCATTGATACTAAAGAGATAGGTTCCATCTGGTTTAAAAAGGTTGTAATAGCTATTACCGTTAATGATATTAACACGCTCTAAAATGTATTGATTGCCAGTGATATGTCCACGTTTACGAGCAATGTTCAATACTTTTTCAAGGATACCATCCCCAAACACCCAAGCCGGGTTATTGACATCATTGATAGCTGCTTGGTTATACGGCACACGGCTCAGGTTCCGCTGAAGTGGGACACCATCGCTTGGAAGACCGTAACCTGAATAGCCTGGACTTGCAGTTCCTGCACCACTTGTAGCAGCATTGACAGCCGGGGCTGTAGGCGTTGCTGCTTGAGCTGGGGCCGGAGTTGCATTGGAAGTATCTGCACCACCTGTTCCTGTCACTGGAGCTGGTGTCGCAACCTGTTGTGAAC
>JBKXCY010000075.1:0-7151 GCA_046994005.1 Streptococcus sp. | reverse complement strand
ACCTGTACGTTTGAAACGTTTAGCTGATGCGCGGTGTGTTTTTTGTTTTGGCATGATATTTTCTCCTTTTTTTAACTTTCTGACAGATTATTTCTTGTCAGTTGCTGGCGCCAATTGCATGAACATTTGACGTCCATCCATCTTAGCACGTTGTTCGATGATCGCCACATCTTGTGTCGCTTCAGCGAAGTCGGCTAAAACTTTAGCACCAATCTCTTTGTGGGTAATCATACGACCCTTAAAGCGAATGGATACCTTCACTTTATTTCCTTTTTCAAGGAATTTGCGAGCATTGCGAAGTTTTGTATCGAAATCACCCTTGTCAATCACTGGGCTCAAACGAACTTCTTTCACGGTCACAACGCTTTGTTTTTTGCGTTGTTCTTTTTGCTTCTTCTGGTACTCAAATTTGAACTTACCGTAGTCCATAATTTTCGCAACAGGAGGTTTAGCTTGAGGTTGAATGAGAACCAAGTCAACATTAGCGTCGTCTGCAAGTGCTTGCGCTTCGCTAAGTGGTTTGATACCCAATTGCTCACCTTCAAGACCGATTAAGCGAACTTCACGTACACGAATTTCATCATTGATGAATAAGTCTTGCTTTGCTATGGTTTTCACCTCTTTTTTATTATTCGAGAAAAACAAAGAACGGACCTGCAATACAGGCCCGAACTACATGATGTATTTCATTACTGAAACTTGATCCGTAGGGGCCAGGCAACTTGCGTCACAAGGCGAGAAGTTCTCACTTCTGCTTTTCTCAACTTTTATATGATATCAAGTTTTTTATTCTTTGTCAAGAAGTTTTTTTGCTTTTTCTTCAATAAAGGCCACAACGTCTGCAATTCCAACACCCGTTGTGTCAAAATGAATGGCATCTGCTGCAGGTTTCAAAGGAGACACAGCACGGTGGCTGTCCTTATAGTCACGTTCAGCGATTTCTTTTTTTAACAATTCAAGATCCGCTGTGATGCCCTTTTCAACATTTTCCTTGTAGCGACGTTCTGCACGTTCTTCCACGGATGCCACTAGGAAAATCTTCAACTCTGCATTTGGCAAGACAACTGTTCCAATATCGCGACCGTCCATGACGATTCCACCCTTCTCTGCAATCTCTTGCTGAAGAGCCACCAACTTTTCACGGATAGGCGCAAGCGCTGCGACCCACGAAACATTATTGGTCACTTGGTTATCACGAATTGGATGGGTAATATCCACGTCTGCTACAAAAACAAGTTGCTCTCCTTCTTCCGAACGACCAAAACTAATTGGATATTGATCTAAAAGGGCTAACAAGTCATCTACCTGTTCGGCTGTCAGATTATTTTGCAAAGCTAGGTAAGTCGCTGCACGATACATAGCCCCCGTATCTAGATACGTATAGTCTAGATCCTTGGCAATGATCTTTGCAACCGTAGATTTTCCACTTGAAGCCGGTCCATCAATGGCAATTTGAATTTGTTTCATGCTGTCCTCAACTCCTACTGAATCTTAACGACATCACCAGGATTGGCATACCAAGATCCTGTAGACATATGAGAAGGATTTAACTGTTCCAATTGAGCAATGGAAATACCAGCACGCGCAGCAATCGCTGCTTCCCCTTCACCTGCTTGAACAGTGATCGTACCTTCTTCAGAGTTCTCATCTTTTGAACTATCGTCTTTAGCTGCTTGGTCAGTTTGTGCTGCAGGGGCTGATGATTTCTGTTCAACCTTAGTCTCTCCATTGTAGAAACCAGACATTTGTTTGGATTTATTGCTGCCACCTGTTGAAAGGAAAATCAACAAGCAGACCATTGCCACTACTACTACAAAGAAAATAATGGCTAAAATCGTCAACAGACGATCTGCCTTTATTCCATTTAACTTACTCGTTCTTTTCAATGTTTCTTCTCCATCATCGTAAATATCTTCTTCCCATGGTTCTTTTGCCATGACTTCCTCCTTGTTTTTTCTCGTAAAAATCATTACAATAGAAGTATGAAAGTTACGTTAATACCAGATCGTTGCATCGCTTGCGGTCTCTGTCAGACCTATTCTGAATTATTTGATTACCATGACAATGGCATCGTCAAATTTGCTACTGAAGACGACGACCTCCTTGAAAAGGAAGTCCCTGTCACAAACGATGTTCTCGAGGCTATTAAAGAATGCCCCACTCATGCTCTCTTAAAAGATTAAGAGGGCTTTTTATTTGTCTGCATAATACATCTCATAGTAATCCACATGGATGAAATTATCCGTCAAGATTACTTCTCCCTTAAAATAGGGATTTAAGGCAAGTGCATTGATAAAGTATTTTTTCGGCCATTTGCGCATACAGAATGTCCGACTGCGCGAACCATCATTAAAAATGAGCTTGATCGACTTCTTATTTACTTCGACCTTTTCGATCGAGTCAATCTTCACCTTGATTGGAGTAAAAGGATTGGCAGTAATAATCCGCAAGATCCCATCCTCATAAATCGTGAAGTAACGATGGACCCCAATCGCGAGCAAGGCCATAAATAAAAAGAAAGAAAACAAAACTAGCGTTGGCACACTAGAGCTCTCATACATCAAGGCCAGTCCAATAAAGACCGGAATCACTGCAATGGACCAATAAGTCACAAGAACGGATAAGTCCGGTTGCCAATGATAATGGACCTTTCCAAATATCTTAATCATGAGCGTACCCCCATCTAATAGTTTAGCATAAAAAACAAAAAAAAGGGAGCCAGACAGCCAAAATCACAAAGATTTTTACCTGCTAGCGCTCCTTTTAATTGGATTTATTAGTTGGAACTTTAAAGAAGTCTTTAGAAAGGTAACCTTTCCCACTAATCAAGTCGTATTCAACCATTTTCAAATCCTCTGCAATTTCTTGTGCTTCTCCTTCTAGGGCCTTTTTATCGACACTTGCTTTTTTCAGCACTTCCGTCAACAAAGCATAGTAAGGCGAAACTTTTGAATTGGTCTGTTCAAAGACCATAGCAGAGAAATCACTTGAATTGACCAAAGGATAGTTCAATTTCGGTGCATCAAAATTACTCCAAATGAAGTAGTCTGTCTGATACTGACTCTCCGGATTATTCTTAAAGGCGGACTCAGGATAAAGACCTGGCAAATGATCCCCATAAAATACCACTGTAATCTTCTTATCTATTTTAGAAAGACTTTCCAGGAAGGATTGGGTGGCGGTGTCAGTAAAGGTTAAAAGACGTGAATAATTCGTTAGCTTGGTATTTTCATCATCTGAAAAACCTCTGCCCGTTGCTGTTAAGTCTGAAGGTTCTCCTGCTATAAATGGGGAGTGATTTTGAATTGTAATGACAGAAAAGAACTGATTCTTTTTGGCATCCATCTCTTTTAATACTGCCTTATACGTTGATTCATCACTTATATGCACTTCTTGATAACCCCAATCAAAATCATCCTTATCATCAATGCTTATAAATTTATTGAATTTCAATCTATTATAAATTACATTTCTAGAATAATTAATTGGAGATTCGAAATGAATAACTTTTTTATTATTAAATGAGTCACTAACTGAAATTAGTTTTCTCATTTTAGGAGCAACCTCTGAGTACAATACAGAAACTGTAGGATTAATATTATAAAAAGGTAACCCTGTCAATGTTTGAAACTCCATATTTGCGGTTCCACCACCATAACCATCTGATTGCATTAATCCACTTGTAACTTTTGTCTTAATTTCTTGAATTTTTGGTATAGGATTTCTAGATAAATTTACCCCTTCAATTCTTGATGGGTCAGCAAAACTTTCACTTAAAACATAAATAATCGTTTGATTATCAATTAACTCATTTCTATTTTTATTGATTTCTAAAGCTACTTGATCATATTTCTTCTCAATTTCTTTGATTTTTTCTTTACTATATCCCTTCGGTTCTATAATTGGATCTGTTGTGATTTGATTCAACCATACATATGACAACGATTGATATCTAGCGTTTATGGAATTTCCTAACCATTTTGTATCTTGGAAATTATTTAACAAGGTAATAATCGGAACGTCATCAATAATTTTTCCATTATCTTTTCTTTTAAAAATAGAATAAACATTAATGGACAATAAGAACATAAGTCCTAATAAAACAAGTCTTAAAATCGTTGCACGAATAATTCTACCTGGATAAATATATCTCCGTCCTATTATATAGATAAACGTAAAAATGGCTAAGGAAACACATACAGTCATTAAAACTGAGACATCTACAAAACTAAATAAAACAGAAGGTTGAAATACCCAGACCAAATCACTTGGCAAAATTGGTTCCGCACGCATACTAAATTTTATAGCATTCGCAACAATAAACAGAACCCCACCAAATAAAATCAATATTGTCGTAAATAAATATCTATTAAAGATTGTATATAGAAAAATAAACAGATAAGATAAACATAATATCTGAAATATTACACCTCCAGGAAATATTGAGTATCCAACCAAAGGTTCCCCATGACCTAGACCCAATTGTATTCCTGCATTAAATAATATTGCAAGACTAATACTTGTAAATACAGCTAGCGAAAAACTAGATCTATTTTTTACTATGTCCACTTGTCCCTTAACAAAAAGCAGGCCAACTAAAGTCAGGAAAATACTTAAGAGTAGCAAATAAAATTCCAAAATCCAAAATTGGCTCAAGGAATACTTACCTGCTCCTAATTTCTCAAAATTTCCAGATACATACCATGATGTACGATACAAAAAAGAAAGAATTTTAGAATCAGTAAAAATGAACGAACAAACTAGGCTAGAATGCAAGACATATTCGAACAATTTCCCAATAGGTTCTAATTTTTTTCTATTCGCTTTATTATCATATGATTTTCTGATCTGACCCAAAACATAAGAAATCACTAACAATGATAAAATAAATACTAGAGAATTAAATTGCCAAAAATTATTTTTTTCAAAATGATCAATCTTATAACTAGGATTATTAATATTAAGCGAAATATCAATCGAGTATGATAGTATTAAATAGATTACGTATGAAACTAAAATTTTAAGGAAAAAAATCCATTTTAAAGCGTATTGTGAAATTAGTAAAACCAGAATTAGGAAGGAAATTCCAAACCAAATACCAAACTGATTAACTAAGAATAATACAGATCCTGTTGATTTGATCTCTTTAGAAATCAAATTTTGTGTTAAGAAGGTGTTGCTTATAAAAAATAAAAGAAAGAGAGATATACAGTACTTTTGTGTTCTTGTTATTTTATTATAAATTTTAAAAAGAAAATCTCTAAAATCTAACTTCCTCTTTCTCTTCATTTTTTATCCTTCCTAAAAATTTTTTTATCCCTGCAATTGAGTGTATATTCCGATACTAATTGTTAAAATATTTAAATACACTAACATATATTGCAAACTACATTCAAAATTCGAATCTTCATTCTGAATGGTCATATCTAAAAAACCAAATAATTTTCTAAACCATGATCCACAAAAAAGTGGCAAAAACATCAGAATAAAATAATAATAACGACCTTGTACACCACCTACAGTAATATCACCTTTGTGGTATACCCTCGGATCTCCTGAAATAGCAATTACTATTAATGAGGCAATACCTACAAGTAAAAGAAGACAGTAATATTTAAAAAATGTTGGCATTTCAATTTTATTTTTTAATGCAATGACAAACATAGCGAAAAAGAAAGTAACTATCGAAATTGCAATTAAAAACGGAGACGATTCTGAAACATATTTCAATGGTTCAGAAACAAAGTCATGAATAATACCGTATGGCGCTAAAAGTAAAGTTCTAATTAATGGTAATGGATGTGTTACAAAATATAATAGTCCTGGTCCTTTGCCTGACAAAGCATTGTCTGAAGCAAACAATTTAATGATTCCAACGTATGTAAAGGAAATGAATAAATTTAAACCAAACAGGATTGAACTGAATTTTCTTACTGATTTATCCTGATAATACTTATTTGGCAATATTGAAAATAGACTTCCAATTAATACAAACGGAAATTTTGCAAATGAAAATAGTAATGTAGAGAATTGAAATGCAAAAGCATATTTTCTATCAATTTTACGTTCACCTGATAGAATATTTGTCAATAAAGCAAGACTAATTAAAGTTGCTCCAAAATATAAATAATCATAATGATAACCTGCTATAATGTACAATACTGCAGGGAATGTAGAAAATAAATATATCGCTTCTCTATAAACTTTGCTGATTTTTAATGCAATAAATACTAGAATGGCATATGCTATGACTTCGAAGATTCTTCCCAAATAATAGGAAACAAACACTTTTTTAGAGATTAATCTACCTATATTCCATCCAATTGCACTAGGAATAAAGGCTGGATTATCAAATCCAACTCTTACTCCTTTAATTTTACTTTCCTTATGCTCAACATTGAACCAATAATTTTTATCTTTTTTACTAGGATTTCTTAGTGCATCATATTTAAAAACTGAATTATAATCTTCCAATTTCTCATTAGAATATTTAAAAATAGGACTATCCGAAATACTGATTACGTTTGGTAAATGAGACTCTTCATCTAATCCATATTGGACTGGTTTCACTACTGAAATTACACTACCGAAAATAATTATCAGAAAAAAAGCATTAATTGGCAATTTCTTTTTATCTTTTGGATCAAAAAGAATAAAATAAATTACAATACTAATAATTAATAGTATAATTTTGAGATTGATAGTGAACTGAAATAAACTGGCCAAAAACACTCTTGAAAATAATACTAAAAATATAGCGATTAAAATATTTCTAATTTTAGTCTTATCAATAACTCCCATATAATTTACTCTACTTTCTTTTTATCATTCTTTTTAGTATATATTTCACAGCTCTTGCAGGACCAATTACGATATACTTCAAGGCTCCTTTTATCCCCCCAATTTGATTAAAGTCTACAAAGGTATGGGGTTGAAGATCTTCACGATTGTTCAATTGCTTATTATCAATAAATGGTGTCAGAACATGTGGGTTTTGAGAGATCCTAAAGTCATACTTTTGATCCCAAGCAATGTAGATCAACAAACGTTCGATCGCATGCAATATCGAATTTTGAGGAAGAGGTTCTGCTGGAACATCTGCTGCTGTCAAATTCAAATCAAAGAGTGGTTTCAAAGCATCGTATTTAAAC
>JBKXCY010000074.1:0-7219 GCA_046994005.1 Streptococcus sp. | reverse complement strand
AGCAGGGAGCTATCTTGCTCAATGGAATCTCTATCAAAGACTATCGTTTAGAAGATCTTCGAAGCTTGATCGGCTATGTCCCTCAAGATCAGATCCTCTTTGCCATGACCATTCGCGAGAATGTCGCTTTTTCAGATCCACAGATCGAGGAAGAAGAGGTGGTGAGGGCTCTGAGAACTTGTGGAGTCTATGAGGATATTCTGGCCATGCCAGACCAGATGGAGACAGTGCTGGGAGAGAGAGGAGTCTCTCTTTCTGGCGGACAAAAGCAACGGATTGCCATGAGTCGTGCTTTGGTCATGAATCCTGAGATCTTGATTCTGGATGATTCCCTGTCTGCAGTAGATGCTAAAACGGAGCATCAAATCATTGAAAATATGAAGCAGGAACGTAAGGGGAAAACAACGATCATCACAGCCCACCGCCTATCAGCGATCGTTCATGCGGATTTGATTCTGGTAATGGAGAATGGACAGATCAAGGAGCGAGGAAATCACGAGGAATTAATGGCTCAAAAAGGTTGGTACTATGAAACCTACCAAGCCCAACAATTATCAGAAGAAATGGAGGGAAAGCTGAATGAAAACATCTGAAGCTCATGTGATGAAGCGGCTCTTGACTTACATGTGGCGTTATAAATGGTTAACAGCCCTAGCCTTAGCCTTCACCTTCCTAACTAGTCTGTTATTGACGGCGATCCCTCTTGCAGCTCGCTGGTATATTGACCACTTAGTGGATCCAACAGAAGCAGGCTCTCCAGTACTGACAGCTTTTCAGTTTTTGATTCTCTACTATGGGTTATTCATTGGGCGCGTGCTGGCAACCTACCTGAGCCAGTTAACCTTTGCGCGTGTATCCAATTCTATCGTAAGAGATATCCGACTAGATATTTTCCAAAATCTTCAAAGGCTGGGTATGTCCTTTTATGACCAGACAGCAGCAGGTTCGATTGTTTCGCGTGTGACCAATGATACACAGGCAGTCGCAGATATGTTTTCTACGGTCTTTTCAAGCCTGGTTTCATCCTTTTTACTCTTTCTAGTCACTCTAGTAACCATGTTTAGCTTGGACTGGCATTTGACTATTTGGATCTTGCCTTTTCTTCCCATCATTTGGTTTTCCATTCGACTCTATCGCAAGTTATCCAACCGCCTGGTCAAAATGACGCGTCAGAAATTATCAGATATCAATGTGAAATTATCTGAATCCATCGAAGGCATGCGAATCGTGCAGGCCTTTCGCCAAGAAAGCGTTTGACCGATGAGTTTGAACGGATTAATGGGGAACATTTGGACTTTGCCAATCGTTCTGTCGATGTCAATTCCCTCTTTTTGAGACCAGCTATGACCCTTTTACAGGTCCTGGCCTATGCGGTCATTTTGACCTTTTTCGGGCTAAATTGGCGTAACTCAGGCTTTACAGCGGGTCTCATCTATGCCTTTATTCAGTATGTAAGCCAGCTTTTTCAACCCTTGATTGATGTCACCCAGAATTTTGCAACCTTGCAAACCTCTACCATTTCAGCAGCGCGTGTCTTTGAAGTAATGGATCAGGCTGACAATGAGCCTAAGCAAATGGGTCATCTCAAAGAAATTGAGCGGGGAGATATTCGATTTGAGCATGTATCCTTTTCTTATGATGGCAAACAGGATGTTCTGAAAGATATTTCTTTTGAGGTCAAAAATGGGAAAACTATCGCCTTTGTTGGCCATACTGGTTCTGGTAAATCTTCCATTATCAATCTCTTTATGCGTTTTTATGAATTTGATCGTGGACGGATCTTGATTGATGGAAAGGATATCAAGGACTATAGCCAGGAAGCCTTGCGCAAGTCTATTGGTCTAGTGTTACAGGAACCTTTTCTTTATCATGGAACCATTGCTTCTAATATCCGGATGTACCATGAAGAACTGACAGATGAGGAAATCCGACAAGCAGCTGCATTTGTGGATGTGGCGGACTTTATTGAGAATCTACCTGGTGGCTATAATCATCCAGTAACCGAGCGGGGGTCTACCTTATCGACCGGTCAGCGACAGCTTCTGGCTTTTGCTCGAACCATTGCTGCTCAACCTAAGATTCTCATTTTGGATGAGGCCACTGCCAATATTGACCAAGAGACAGAAGAGATGATTCAAAACTCTCTGAAGAAGATGCGCCAAGGGCGGACAACCATTGCTATTGCCCACCGTCTTTCTACTATCCAAGATGCCGATTGCATCTATGTTCTCGATAAGGGAAAAATCATCGAATCAGGCAATCACGACCAACTGATTGCTCTAGGAGGAACGTATAAGAAAATGTATGATCTCCAGGCTGGTATGATGAAATAAGGACAAACAAGGTCTAAACGCAAATTTAACCTTGTTTTTCTTGCTTGAAAGCTGTAAAATAAAGAAAAGAACAGAAAAAGGGAGCATACACCATGTCAAACGATCTGATCCTGATGGGAGTTGTGATTGTCTTATTTGGACTTTATTTCACCCTTCAAGTAGAGCTTACTAAAGTTAGAAATCAATTCACCTACTATCTTCTAAAACCAGGTAGCATCTCCAAGGAACAAAAAGAGAAGTACCTCAAAGAACCAGAGATGGAAGCGATTCGCTTAATTCGCATCGACTATCGGATTGGCCTTCAAAATGCCAAACTTGTCTATGAGCACTTAAAGAAATAAGAAGACCCTCGTATAGTCTATATGAGGGTTTCTCTTTCAAAAAAAGGCGTCAGCTTTGGTAAAACTTTGGCAACATCTGCTGATTGGATTTTTGCTAGTTGATAGGGACAAGGAGTGATGTAGGCTGCTCCAAAGAAATCAAGCGGGAGTCCGCTATGTTTTAAGGCAGCAAGAGATTTGACCTGATGAAGATCTACTAGGATCCCATCGTGGGTCAGGGACAGATGAGGAAGAAGCGGAGATTGGATCATCAAGGTCTTTAGACTGGCTTCTTCCTCTTTTTTTCTAGTTAGGAGCCGCTTTTTATTGGTCAGATACATACCGTTATCAATGTAGAGACTCAAGGCCTTTTGCATGATGAGATTGCTATCATAGTCCAGAATCGTCTTATAGGTCAAGACCGGCTTAAGAAGGTCTTTGGGAAGGATCATGGAAGTGATGCGAAGAGCAGAAAAGAGATTGGTCGAAAAAGATTTGATGTAGATGACCCGGTTCTTTTGATCCAAATAATGAAAAGATGGAGTATTGCTGCCATCAAGATCTCCCAGATAGTCGTCCTCAACAAGGTAGACATCATATTGATCAGCTAGTTGTAAGATGGCTTCTTTCTGCTTGGTCGAATAGCTATGGCCAAGCGGATAGTGAAAACGAGGGATCGTGTAGAAGAATTTGATATGGCCACTTTTGAAAATCTCTTCAAGTTCCTCGAGATCAATTCCCGTTAAATTACGTTGAATGGTACGGTAGGCAAGTTGCTGCGAATCTAAGAGTTGGTTCATCCGATGATAAGTCGGTTGCTCGATCAAGATCTGAGATTTTTTATTGGGAAAGTCAATCTGGCTGAGGATATTAAGAGCCTGCTGGGTACCAGCAGTCAAAACAATCTGATCCGCAGTCGTATAAATACCTTCTTCCTTTAATAAGGCTTGAATGGATTGGCGTACTTCTAATAAGCCTGCTTGGTCCGAAAAGTTATTGAAAAGATAATTCTCCCGACCAATCAAGGTTTCATTGATACAGGTCCGAAAATCCTCGAAAGCTTGGTTGCGGTCTTTCTCTAATTTTAGTGGAAGATCTTCATGTTGATCAGGTGCTTGCTCCAAAACATAGTAGCCACTTTGAGGCTTAGCATAGAGGAAGTGCTGGTAAGTCAAGTCCAGCAAGGCTCGTTGCACCGTGTCCTTACTACAAGAAAATTGACTGGCTAATTGACGAACAGAAGGAATTTTCTGTCCGGTTTCCAGCTCTCCATCTTGAATGGCTTTTTTTAGAACATGAATAATTTGTTGGTATTTGCTCGTCTTCATCTTGACTGTCCCCATACAGTTTTTTACTATTGTACAGAAAAAATCACAAAAAAACCACTCCGAAGAGTGGTGAGCGTATTACATAAAGTAAACGATGGCTAAATACTGAAGGGCAGAAGCAGCAAGGATAAAGAGGTGCCAAATCATATGGAAATAGGGTTTTTTCTTGGCATAAAAGCCAGCTCCCACCGTGTAGCACAGACCGCCCATGAGCATGAGCCCCCAGAAGATAGGGGTAGTTTGACTAACAATTTGGGGAATAATAAAGATAACCAACCAGCCCATGATCAAGTAAAGAGCTAGGCTGAATCTTTCATTGACTTTTTTAGCAAAGATTTTGTAGAGGATGCCAAAGATAGTGGTTCCCCATTGGATTAAGATAATGCTGTAGCCCATCCAGTTGTTCATCAAGGTGAGGACAACTGGCGTGTAACTGCCTGCGATCGCAATGTAGATCATGGAATGGTCGATAATGCGAAGCACATACTTTTGAGGAGAATCATAAGACATGGCATGGTAGATAGTCGAAGACAGAAACATCAAAAAGAGACTAATAACAAAGATAGAAGTCCCAAAAGCACTGAGAAGACCGTGTTGCTCAAAGCTATAGACTGCTGAGATCGGAAGCAGGATCAACATGAGGAGGGCGCCAACAGCGTGGGTTACGCTATTGGCGATCTCTTCTCCAAAAGATAATTTTTTACTTAGTTTCATGGTGTAATTCATCAGTTTCTTCCTCCGTATTTGATGGTTGAATATAAGATAGGGTTTCAAGATAAAGTTGAACCGTCTGACAGGCAGAGCGAATGATGGGAGCGATCGGTTCTTTTTGCTCATTGAGATAAGCGACAAAGCTATTATAGAGAAGATCTGAACTCGCCTGGTCCTGCAAGAAATTTAAGGTAGAAGCGATCTCCTGAATAGAAAAGACAGTTTTTAAGGTTGTAATAGCGATCAAGCGAGCTACCTGTCTACGCTGGTATTTCTTCTTTTCTGGTTTTTCGACATAACCATGTTTTACGTAATTGTTGATCATGGCAGCCGTCAAGCCCTTGTCTGAAGAAGAGAGGACAGGTGCACAGGTTTTATTGACATAAAGCAGGACCTGGTCGAGATAGAGGTCTAGATCGGGCAGGTCCTCCCAAGTTGGATAGGAAAAAGTGGACACAAAATCTTCACCTTTCTTTAATCTAGTTTTCATAACTAGATAATAACATTAATAAAAACTCCTGTCAAGAAAATTTGAAAAATATGGTACAATAGACCTATGAAACTATTAATTCCATCCGCCAAAGAACTGAACGAACAGGCTCGTATGGGCGAGTCCCAACCCTTGTCAGAGAACACAAAAACCATCCTCCAAGCTTTGAAGCAATTCTCGCTAGAAGAATTAGCGACCTTTTACGGGATTTCAGAAGAAAGAGCTCTAGTAGAAAAAGAAAGAATTGAGGCTTTAATAGATGGGACTGCCAAGACCTATCCTGCTTTGGAGCTGTTTGATGGTCTTATGTACCGGAGTATCGAGCGTCAAGGCTTATCTGAAAAAGAGCAGACTTATCTTCAGGAGCATTTGTTGATCACGACTGCCTTATATGGGGTGATCCCAGCCTATGAGGGAATTGCTCCCCATCGCTTAGACTTTATGATGAAGTTAAAACCAGCTGGAAAGTCTCTAAAGGCACTCTGGCAAGAGGACTATGATCAGGCAGTAGAAGGGGAGGAGCAGATCTTATCTCTCTTGTCTTCTGAGTTTGAACAGGTCTTTTCAAAAGCCATTCG
The DNA here is from genome assembly GCA_046994005.1 of Streptococcus sp. Taxonomy (GTDB): domain Bacteria; phylum Bacillota; class Bacilli; order Lactobacillales; family Streptococcaceae; genus Streptococcus. The sequence continues at coordinate 1,459 of JBKXCY010000074.1, read as the reverse complement.
TGAGCGAATGATACAGATTAAATTCATGGAGAATCGTGGGGGAACCCTGAAGGTTCACTCAACGATTTCAAAGAAAGCCCGTGGGGCCATGGTGACAGCTATGATGAAAGAAGAAATCATCCATCTAAAAGATTTGAAATCATTAGAAGTAGCAGGCTTCTCTTATCGTGAGGATTTATCACAAGAGAAAGAATGGATCTTTGTGAAAGAATAAATAAAACTATTCCTGAGAAGCATCAGGAATAGTTTTTTGATCTGTTAGATAAAGAGAATGCACGATGAAAACTCCAAAATAGAGGATTTTGGAGTCAGAATCGTCTTGAGCAGTAGGCTTAGGCGATATGTTTGAATTTCTTCAAGAGTTCTGTCAACTCAGCTTGCTCGCCGCTATTAAAGACTTGCATCAAGCGTTGGATATTTTTAATATGATCTGGAAGAGCCTCTTCGATCTTTTTACGACCGGCATCTGTAATAGATACAACATATGCACGGCGGTCTTCTGGATCGGTTTCGCGTGTAATCCAACCATCGCGGACCATATTGCGAATAACCACAGTCATATTTCCAGAGGTCGCAAGAATGCTATCGATCAGATCTTGAATACGAAGATCGCCTTTGCTATACAAGGTCTCAAGTACAGAGAATTGAGTTGGTGTCAACTGGTGCTTTTTAAAGATATGAGCCTCAGATGCACGGATCAATCGTTCCGCCTTGTGGAAGACGATCATGGTTTTTAAATCTACGTTTGCTTCTTTGAATAATCTCTTTAAATTTTCCATATCTATATTTTATCAATAAATAGTGTTTCTGTCGTTTAATTTTATTTTCAAATTAGTTACAAAATTGTGACAATTTTATTAAACTATGAACAAAAAATATACAAGGTGTTAATTTTAGTTTGTTTCTCAAATAATTTTATACTAAAACATTGTAACAGGTATGAAATATTAGTAACAATTCTTTCTTGAAAATCTATAGAATTCTAGGTAGCTTTGGTGTATAATGAGGGAGTGAAACAGAAAAATTATCTTTTTATCATATGGCAACATATAATAGGAGTCTGTATCTTAGTGTTGACAGTGCTTTTTTCTTGGTTATTTCTTGCTGAAAAAACTTCGGATCGCATGCAGGATCAAATGGAACAAGCAAGAAACATAGCGCTGTCGCACTCTTCGATGGCTACAATTGATACGGAGAGTTTCTTTCATGGCAAAGAAGCCTATCTTTCCTTTATTGGAAAAGACCAGGAGGGGCAAGAACTAGCGGTCTTGGTGGCGGAGGCAGATGATCAGGTCTATGCTTACCCTTTAAAAGAGGGGATCAGCCAGAAAAAAGCAAAGGCGATTGTGAAAGAGAAGAGCAAAGACGCGATTGAGCGGGTAACTTTTGGACGCTTTAAAGGCAAACCGATCTGGGAAGTTAAGTCTGGCAGATCTTATTATGTGGTGGATTTCAAGAC
>JBKXCY010000073.1:0-7242 GCA_046994005.1 Streptococcus sp. | reverse complement strand
AACAGATAAGAGGCCAGCAATTAAGGCATGCTCTAACATTTCACCAGAAATACGTGTATCACGTCCAACAAATACCAAGGGTGTTTCTTCTTCATGTTGGCTCAACACATAGCCACCGAAACGGCCTAGTTTAAAAGCCAATTCTGGTGTTAATTCTACATTTGCTTCTCCACGGACACCGTCCGTCCCAAAATATTTACCCATTCTTCATTACCTTTTTTACTTTCTAATTACTTGAATTGGATGAGGTCGACGACGAGCTGCTTGAGCTTGACGTAGACGAGCTACTCTTTGTGGTCACTTGAATCCGTGTTTCACTCGGCTTGACCAGACCTGGTAGAACATTTCCTTGGGCATCTACTGCATTTAAGGAAATAGTTCCGCTATAATTTCCACTAATGATCTCACTGGATGGGAAGACCGCTTGGACATGATCAATGCGACTCAAGGTTTCTTGATCGCTGGTCACTTCTACCTTGGTGGTTTCAAGAGTAATATCCGATACCGTTATTCCATCCACAATTTGATTGTCCGGGATCGTGGCCCTGACCGCAAACGATTTTTTCGCTTTCTTCCCGATTTTTACAGAAACTTTTTGAGGCTCTACGGTTGCGGTCAAACCAGCCGGAAGATCTTCCACAATCAACGGCACTTCAACGGTACCTTCCTTGGCCTTACGAAGATCCGCTACCACGCGAAACTTCCGAGTTCCCGGTTGCATTTCGCTTGCTAGAGCGACCCGGTTTGAACCCTTTAGAAAGACCGTTACTTCGGATGTCAAACCACTGACAAAATATTTCTTGTCATTATACTTGGCATCAATTGGAATATTGGTCAAGGTATTGGTGTAGGTCTCTGAACTCACTTGTCTAGCGCTGCTATTATTTTGAAAATTAAAGGATGACGCATTGATAAACAAGATAAAGGACAATAAGACGGAGGCGAAAACATAAAGAAATTCTTTTTTCGATCTCATTTTGTCACCCTCCCAAATAGACGCTCTTTCCAACTAGTCGTTTTATTCTCTTCAGGAACCAAGAAGGCCCTCAATTCTGCCTCGAACTCTTCTAAGGTTAAATCGTGTCGGAAGGTTCCATTGTAAGTCACAGAGATCCCGCCCGTTTCTTCTGATACCACAAAGGTAAAGGCATCCGAAACTTCAGATAAACCAATGGCTGCGCGGTGACGCGTTCCGAACTCCTTTGAAATTCCAGTGTTTTCGGTCAAGGGCAGGTAGGCACAGGAAACAGCGATTTTATCATTGCGGACAATGACGGCTCCATCATGCAAGGGAGTATTAGGAATGAAGATATTAATCAGCAATTCTCCTGAAATCTCTGCATCTAGAGGAATCCCTGTGGAAATATATTCCTGAAGGGTTCTGGCTCCTTGAATGGCTACCAAGGCACCAATCTTACGTGGGCTCATATAAGCTACTGCCTTAACATAGGCCTGCACCATCTTCTCTTCCTGACTGACTTCACTCGTCGTAAAGAATTCTGTTGCCCGCCCCAGACGCTCTAAACCAATCCGAATCTCAGGAGAGAAAATCACAACCAGGGCGATAACCCCATAGGTAATCACTTGATTGATCAGCCATGAAATAGTCGTGAGCCCTAAGAAATTGGCTAAAAACTGCACCAAGAAAAAGATAATAACTCCACGAACCAAAATCATGATCTTAGTCCCTACGATGGCCTTGATCAAAAAATACAACAACCAAGCCACCAGGGCGATATCAATGATATTGATAATAATACTCCACCAATTCGGGAACAAACTGGTCCAAAATTGTGGATTTGTAAACTGTTGAATATTCATATTCTCATACCTACCACTTCTCTAAAAGACATCACCTTATTATAACATGTTTCAACAGATTTTTCTGTAACCTTCTGATGCTTTTTATGATAAAATATGATTTATGAAGATAAATACAACCCTGGGCCTTCTGGCAGGAAAGCTTTCCGGCTCTATTCTAGAAAAAATGGGGCGGGGATCAACCCTACCAGGTAAAGTAGCCCTCAAATTTGATAAAGATATTCTCAGTCAACTGGCCAAAAACTATGAGATTGTTGTGATTACAGGGACAAACGGAAAAACCCTGACTACTGCGCTAACCGTAGGTATTCTCCAAGAAGCTTTTGGACCGATTTTAACCAATCCAAGCGGGGCCAATATGATCTCTGGGATTACAACGACCTTCTTACGGGCCAACCATTCGAAATCAAATCGACCGATCGCGGTACTTGAAATTGACGAGGCCAGCCTCTCTCGTATTTGTGATTATATCCAGCCCAGCCTTTTTGTGGTCACCAATATTTTCCGAGATCAGATGGACCGCTATGGAGAGATCTATACGACCTACCAAATGATTTTGGATGCCATTCACAAGGTCCCAACTGCGACGGTTCTGTTAAATGGAGATAGTCCGCTCTTTCATAGTCAGACCTTGTCCAATCCGATCCAATATTATGGATTTGATACAGAAAAATCAGAGCCACAACTAGCCCATTACAATACGGAAGGAATCCTGTGCCCACATTGCCACAACATCCTCAAGTACAAGCTCAATACCTATGCTAACCTGGGAGATTATATCTGTGAGCACTGTGGTTTCCACCGGCCACCACTGACCTATGCCGTATCGGACCTCCTCTCTTTAACCCATCGATCTTCCAACTTCCGGATCCAAGGGCAAGATTACCATATCAATATCGGTGGTCTCTACAACATCTACAATGCCTTAGCAGCTGTCTCTGTTGCTGGATTCTTTGGAGTACAACCTGAAGTCATCAAGCAAGGATTTGATCGCAGTCGCGCTGTCTTTGGTCGCCAAGAAACCTTTAAGATTGGGGATAAGGAATGCACCTTGGTCCTGATAAAAAATCCGGTTGGTGCGACCCAAGCCATTGAAATGATCAAACTAGCCCCTTATCCCTTCAGCCTGTCCGTTCTTCTCAATGCGAATTATGCAGACGGAATCGACACCAGCTGGATCTGGGATGCCGACTTTGAGCAAATCACCCAGATGGACATTCCAGAGATCAATGCTGGCGGGGTGCGCCACTCTGAGATTGCTCGGCGACTTCGGGTCACTGGCTATCCCGCAGAAAAGATCACAGAAATGGCTGAATTAAAAGAGGTCTTCCAACGTATCCAGCAACAGGAAACCCCTCATGCTTACATTTTAGCTACCTATACAGCCATGCTAGAATTCCGTGAACTCTTGGCCCAAGAACACCTGATTGAAAAGGAGATGCACTAATGACTTATACTTCCCTAGAATCTTCTGATCAGGCACAGTATCCTTACAGCCTGCGCATTGCCCATCTCTACGGCAACTTAATGAATACCTACGGGGACAATGGGAATATCCTCATGCTCAAGTACGTTGCGGAAAAACTTGGAGCCCATGTCACAGTGGATATCGTCTCTCTCAAAGACCGGTTCGACCCTGATGCCTATGATATCGCCTTTTTCGGTGGCGGCCAAGACTACGAACAGACCATTGTATCAGAAGATCTTACAGACAAAAAAGAAGACCTTGCACGCTTTATTGATGACGATGGTGTGGTCCTTGCTATCTGTGGTGGCTTTCAGCTTCTGGGTCAGTACTACATTGAAGCTTCTGGCAAACGCATTGAAGGACTCGGTATTATGGGCCACTATACGCTCAACCAAGTTAACAACCGCTATATCGGTGATATCAAAATCCATAACGAAGAATTTAACGAAAACTACTATGGTTTTGAGAACCACCAAGGTCGGACCTTCCTGGCAGAGGATGAAAAACCGCTAGGTAAGGTCGTCTACGGAAATGGGAACAACAAAGAAGATGGTTGCGAAGGGGTTCATTACAAAAACGTCTTTGGGAGCTACTTCCACGGTCCTATCTTGTCCCGAAATGCCAATTTGGCCTATCGCTTGGTGACAACAGCTCTAAAGAAAAAATATGGACAAGACATCGTCTTAGCGACTTATGATGATATTTTAAGTCTAGAAAAAGCGGAAGAATACGCTGATGTGAAAAGTAAGGCCCCTGCTGAACAATAAGGAGATAATGATGAACAAAAATAATCTACACTACATTGCTTTATTACTTTTAATTTTATTGATTGCTGGTATTTCCCTTGCAAACATGCAATCGGTTACCGTAAATTTCCTCTTGGTCCAATTTAAATTGCCCTTGATCATTCTGATCTTGCTCTGTGTCCTCTTGGGTGCATTCGTCATGACCTTGGTTAATTTTTCAAAGGGCTTCTCCCTAAAAAAAGAACTCAAGAGCACTCAAAAGCAACTGGAAGAAGAAAAGAAAGAAATCAAGACAGAAGAAAAAGAAAACAACTAAAAAAGCACCGATCGGTGCTTTTTTCATGCTGATGTACCTTCTTTTGCTTGTAATTTCTTGGCGACTACTTGAGCTAGGAGTGAAAAGAGAATGACGCCAGCTCCTATCAGGAGAAAGGATTCTACTCGAACACTTGGTAACCAGGTCATCAAACCTTTAGCTACCGGCATAAAGAGAATGGCTAGGGTAAAAATCGTGCTTAAGACCCTGCCCAGATAGTCTCCTTCCACCTTGGTTTGCACTTGGGTAAAAAAGTGGATATTAAAAATCGTCATAAAGAGTTCACAAACTAAATTTCCAGAAAAGGAAAGAAGATGCGGAAGGGGCAAGCCCATCATGAAGACTCCTACTCCTGTTAAAATCAATAAGAAGAGAAGCATCTCCATGCTTGATTTAAATTTATTGGCGATCAAGGCTCCGATGATAGAGCCGATAGCGCCCAAGGTTAAGATGGTCGCATAGGCTCCTTTGACCCCGTAAAGGCGATTGGAAAAGGGAAGTAAAAATTCAAAAGCTGCAAAAAAGAAATTGACGCTGGAAGCTACTAATAAGAGAAAGAAAATTTCTTTTTGATGCCAGATGTAGTGTAACCCATCCTTAATATCAGAAAAAATATCTTTTCCTGTAAATTTTTTCTTCTCTTGAACTTTGGCTTCTTCTTTCGGAAGGAAAGCGACCAGAACAAAGGCGATGAAAAAGGTCAGTGCATCCAGTAAGAGGGTTGCATGGAGACTGGAAAATTGTAAAACAAGGAAAGAGAACACAGGAGAACTAACACCGACCACTTGTAAGATCAACTCCAAGCGGGCATTATAGGTCACAATCTCGTCTTTCTCTACGACTTCAGTGATAATGGCTTTATTGGCCGTACGAGAAAATGCAAAGGCAATGGCCTGGACAATATTGGCAAAAATCAGGGCTGCAATCATCCAACGATCGTTCCGGATAAAAGAAATGCCCAAACAAAGGAGACCACAAACCAAGTCGGTTGTCATCAAAATCTTGCGACGTGAAAACCGGTCTGAGATCACGCCACCAAATGGATTGATTAGAATGGAGGTGACGAGTTCAGAAATCTGATAGATCCCCAACACTGTCTTTCCTACCGTCCCTATCGAGGCCAGCCAGACACTATTCCCATAATCATAGAGCATATTTCCCATTCTATTGATTGCCCCACGAGCAATTAATTGGACTGCATGTCGCTTCATAAAAAAACCTCCTTCATTTTCTGAAACTATTGTATCAGTTCATGAAAAAGGTTTTCATTTTGTCCCTTATTTGGGAAAATTAATAAATTACAATTTTATAAAAGGATGTCTACTGTTCTTTTGATTGAAGCTGCTTAGCTACTAGCTGAGCCAAGAGTGAAAAGAGAATAACTCCAGCTCCAATAAAAAGAAATGATTCCATGCGGACGCTTGGCAACCAAGTCATCAAACCTTTGGCGATGGGCATAAAGAGAACAGCCAAAGTATAAATCGTACTCAAGACTCTCCCCAGATAATCATCTTCCACCTTGGTTTGCACTTGAGTAAAAACGTGGATGTCGAAAATGGTCACAAAAAATTCACAGACCAAATTTCCCGAAAAGGAAAGATAAGTCGGAAGAGGCAAGCCCATCATGAACACTCCTACACCTGCCATGAGCAGTAAAAACAGGAGAATTTTCATACTTGATGTCATTTTATTGGCAACAAGTGCTCCTATAATAGATCCAATAGCTCCCAACGTTAAGATGGTCGCATATGCCCCCTTGCCCCCGTAGAGTCGATTGGAAAATGGAAGTAAAAACTCAAAGGCCGCAAAAAAGAAATTAACGCCGGAAGCCACCAACAAGAGAAAGAAAATGTCTTTCTGATGCCAGATATAGTCTAACCCCTCCTTGATATCAGAAAAAATATCTTTCCCCGTAAACTGTTTCTTTTCTTGAACCTTTGCTACTTCTTTCGGAAGGAATGCCACTAGGACAAAGGCAATGAAAAAGGTCAGCGCATCTAGTAAGAGGGTCGCATGGAGACTGGCAAATTGTAGAACTAGGAAAGAAAACACGGGAGAACTGACACTAACAACTTGTAAGACCAGCTCCAAGTGCGCATTATAGGTTACAATCTCTTCTTTCTCCACAACTTCTGTAATAATGGCTTTATTGGCAGGTCGAGAAAAACCAAAGGCAATGGCCTGAACAATATTGGCAACAATCAGAGCCGCAATCATCCAACGATCATTTCTGATAAAAGAAATCGCCAAACACAGGAGACCACACACCAAGTCGGTCGTCATCAAAATCTTGCGACGAGAAAAACGGTCTGAAATCACCCCTCCAAAAGGATTCACGAGGATCCCTGTCACTAACTCAGAAATCTGATAGATTCCTAATACCGTCTTTCCTATAGTCCCCATTGAGGCCAGCCAGACACTATTCCCATAATCATAGAGCATATTTCCAATTTTGGTAATCGCTCCACGACTAATTAATTGGACTGCATGTCGGTTCATAAAATCTCCTTTATCTCTCTCCTATTTAGGAACATTCATCTATTACAAATTTATCAAAGTGTTCTTGATAGTAAGCTACCTGCTCTGGAAGACCTAGCACATCAAAAATATGCATAGCCTCTTGCATTTGCTGACTCCCTTCTTCTGTTTGCCCCTTTTGATAGAGGGCAAATCCCTTGAGGTAATGAAAGACATTGCGCTCGTAGAGTTTGATGCTCTTGCCGATAATCTTTTCCACATAGGCCTCAAAATAACTAGCACTTTCAAAAGAATGGTGTTCTAAACAATGCTGGTAACAATTCAGAGCTAGAATCAAGACAGTTTTCGATGGCGACCAATTTCCTTGTAGAAATCTTCACGCTCCATCACTTCTCTCCCAAGCCGTGTGACAT
>JBKXCY010000072.1:0-7260 GCA_046994005.1 Streptococcus sp. | reverse complement strand
GGGGAGCTCGACCACCAGATCCGCTCCATTTTCCAAAGCCATCTGAGCACGTGTCCACTTGTCTACAATGGCAGGTTCGCCACGCTGGACAAAATTTCCAGACATGGCAACGATTTTCAATCCTTCTACCTGTTCCAGCAGGTACTTGTGTCCATTGTGAAAGGGATTAAATTCTGCAATAATACCTGTAACTGTCATACTATCCTACTTCTGTGCTACGAAGAACCACCGTTTGCTGGTCTTTGTTGGCTCTTTGTCTTCAAAGTCTGCATACAATTTGAAAGATTTAAAGCCAGCCTGCTCTAATAAGATGTCATAGGTTAAAACTTCATAAGTGCGTTCCTCATGAACTTCATCGTGGCGACTAAAGGTTCCATCTTCTTCTTGGACAAAGAAGGTCAGCTCATGGACGATCGAGTGAGGGGCCGCATCCTCATAGGTGTCCCAGAGCATGGCAAAGTTTTCTGCGTTTTCGTGGTAAGAATATCCTGGGAAGACCTCATCCGTCTGATAGGTCGAATGGACATCAAAGATAAAGACTCCGTCCTCATTGAGGGCATTATACACTTCTTTGAAGACATCCCCTACTTCTACCTCGTCCTGCATGTAGCAGATAGAATCCGAGTAGCAGGTTACAAAGTCATAAGTTCCTGCTTGCGACAGGTCCAGCATATTGCCCTCGATAAAATCAATCTTTTGCTTGGCTGAAGCCGCTCTTTTTTCAGCAATTTTCAGCATGTCAGCACTCAGGTCTAACCCTGTCACATCAAATCCAGCTTGAGAAAAGCGAACAGACTGAATCCCTGTCCCACAAGCCAATTCCAGTAATTTTTTCTTATCTTTTGTCTTTGGGAGATGGCGGAGGGAAAAATCCGTCCACAAATCATACAGACTGTCATCCATGACCGCATCATAGACCGCCGCAAAGGTTTCATAAGTAGCCATATTCATGATACAAAGAGCGTTAAAAGCAAAGAGAAAATAGGAAACTTTCTGCCGTATCGTCAGATACAAAGGAAGTTCCTCTTTTTCTCACAGCTTTTAGCTCGTGTTCAATTATCAAATTAACCAAACACGAGGCCCCATCCTTTCTTTCCATAGAATTTCAATTTAACCAACAAAACTCAGTTGCTACCAACTGAGTTTACCTGCTTATGCTAGGGCTGCTGAAAGATCGACAGCACTTGCTTCGTGCCATAGCTTTTCTAGGTTATAGTGGGCACGCATTTCTTCTGAGAAGACATGGACTACTACACCACCTAAGTCAAGAAGGACCCAACCTCCAGCTGAATCACCTTCGACGTGGCTGGCATTGCCACCAGCTTCAACGACCTTCTCGCGAATATTTTCAGCGATAGCCTCCAATTGGCGGCTGTTCATAGAGCTTGCGATGACAAAGTAGTCTGTCACGCTGGTCAAGCTTTGAACATCCAAAGCGACAATGTCTTCCGCACGCTTTTCATCTGCTGCTTTGACAACTAGTTCAAGTAGTTCTTTTTCTTTCATGTAATCCTCTTTCCTTAAAAAATTGATTTGTAATCTAAGACATCCGCAAAACGTTCTGCCCAAATATTTTCATAAAATTCATTCAGCGTTTCTGCCGGAATATCCTCTCCATCAAAGGTTGTGACAGCTCCTTCTGGAATGATCAGCTTATAGCCGTATTCAAATCCCACTTTGACGGATGTATCGACACAATATTCTGTCTGCATACCACACAGGACCAGTTGTTCAATCCCTTGTTGATCCAAGTATTCTTTTAATCCTGTCTCTTTAAATATGCTATTGTATCGCTTCCGAAACACCTTCTCATCTGCCTTCCTCTTCAACAGGGGCGATAATTGCCAATCTTCTGAAGTTAAAGCCTCTGGCGTTTCAATATGCTGCATGTAAATAATTTCAATCTGCTGTTTTCTAGCCTGATCTTGCAAATAAGCGATCTTCTCTAAGAGCTTTTCTGTCTCAAAACCTGTTTCCACTAGGATATTTTGTACATCAATAATGATAAAAGCTGTCTTCACTCACTGCTCCTCTTTCAAATACTTCACAAAGGCGTTATAGGTTTCAAGGGTTTGGGGATAAATGGGCAATCCTTGGTGGGCCAGGTGTTCGACTGTGCGAGCCGTCTCATAGGCCACGGCACGATCCAAGGAGACTTGGGCAATGTCGCGCGCCTGATCTACCCCTGGAAAGGCCCGGTTGTGCTCAATGTAATCTGCCACATAGACAATCTTGTCTAAGGTCGACATCTGTCCACTCCCCACGGTGTGAATCTCAATACTGCGAAGAATGGCTGGATCTGTAAGTCCGAGGTCTTCTTGGATCTTGTAAATCCCGACCATCCCATGCCAGACATTGTTGCCCCAGTTTTTTAATGCTGGATCCAGCTCATAGCGATCGATCAAGTCCAGAAATTCCTGATCTGATAATTTCTTGGCGTAGTCATGTAACAAACCTGCTAGGCCAGCCTGCTCTTCATCTGCCCCATAGCGTTTGGCCAAGTCACGCGCAGCCTTCTCAACCCCTAAACAGTGAGTAAGCCGCTTTTCTGGCAGGATTTGACGCATTTTTTCAAGCAAGACCTCACGAGAAAAGCCGAGATAGTTTTCATAGGTCATTGATACAAACCTTCTTTCTTGATGTAGTCCAAGACTGGTTTTGGCAACATAAAATTCGGCGTCCGACCCTTGGCTACAAAATCACGCACCATACTAGAGGAGATGTCCATTAGAGGAACGTCCACCCAGATCACCGGATAAGAAGTCCCTGCCTTATAGCGTGGTCGCTGGACCCCGACAAATTGCACAATCTCCACCAATTCATCGATGCGGTGCCATTTTGGTAAATAATCCACCATATCTGCACCAATAATGAAGTAATAATCTGTGTCTGGATCCCGTTCATTGAGCAAGAGCATGGTGTCGTAGGTATAGGAAATCCCTTTCCGCTCGAGTTCAATCGTCTCGATCTCCAGACCTTCAATGCCTTCAATGGCTAATTCCAGCATCTTAAGGCGATGGTGCTCTGCAATCGTCCCCTTGGCATCGACATGCGGCGGCTCATACTCAGGCATCAAGAGCACCTTATCTAACCCTAATTGTTGGCGCACTTGATCCGCAACGACCAAATGGGCATTGTGGACCGGATTGAAATTTCCACCCAAAATACCAACTTGTTTGCGTTTCTTGTCTTTGATCTCTGGCTCTAACTCTACCTTGGTAAAGGGAGTCAATAGTTCAATTGCCATAGGTTTGCTCTCCTCGATGTCTTAAATTTCTTTTACCTTCGCTGAAATTTTACGATTTTCTTTTTTGCTCGATTGTTTAAACAAGATGAGAATCCGACCAATCTTTTGGACCGTTTCCACACCGATTTCTTCTTCCAAGATTTCTGCGACTTCATGGATATTCTCATCCGTATTTTGAAGAAGAGTCACCTTGATCAATTCGCGCGCATCAAGCGCTTGGCGCACACTGGTTTTAATTTGGTCATTGAGCCCATTCTTCCCGATTTGGATAATGGGTTTGAGGCTGTGGGCTTGGCTATTGAGGAAAGCCCGTTGTTTAGATGTTAATGTCATATTTTTACTTCCTTTTTTGATTGTTATTTTAAGTGGTGGGGACGGCCGGAACTAATTTTTCAAAGATCTCATCTTTGAAAATTGGATTTCCTCACCTCAAAATGGAGCCTTGGTCTCCATTTTGCCCTTGCCAATCGATCGATTGGCAACTACACCACGGCAATAACGATCTCTTTATGAGCTCACTTCGTGCGCTCTTCAATTCATTCTATTACAAATTTTTAAATAATAGCTTTGCGGGTGACGACGGCGACACCTTCTGGTGCCCAGACAGCTACTTTGGCTTCTCCATTGACGCGGATCCAGCCGAGGCCTGAGATGACGAGGTCTGTCTTGTCCTTGATGGTAAACTCATGAGAAACCAAGGGCGGGAATTCTTCTTTTTCCTTGCTATTAGGTGGAGTTAATAAGCCACCGACATGCTTGTCATAAAAGGCAGTCGCTCCTTCGAGTTTGGTTCGGTGAAGCTTGAGTTCGTTATCAAAGAAGGCGGTGAAACCTTGCTTTTCTCCCTTGATAAAGTCAAAGCGTCCCAAGCCACCCAAGAAGAGGGTTTGCTCTGGATTGAGCTGATAAGTCTTGGGCTTGATTTCCTTTTTAGGGCTGACATACTTGAGGTTTTTAGCCGTCAAGTAGTGAGCCATCTGGTGGCGATGGATAATCCCTGGTGTATCGTAGATGTAGGATCCATCGTCCAGTGGGATTTCAATCTTGTCCAGTGTTGTCCCTGGGAAGCGAGAAGTTGTAATAATATCCTTATCCCCAGTGATTTCTTGGATAATCGCATTGATGAGGGTTGATTTCCCAACGTTGGTCACACCAACCACATAGACATCACGTCCCTTGCGGTGTTGCTCAATCTTTTCCATCAAGTCCTTGATAGCACTCTTGTTTTGGGCAGAAGTGAGGACCACATCGACAGGACGCATGCCTTCTTCGTGGGCTCGCTCCATCAACCAGTGGGTCACCTTGCTATCCTTGACAGATTTGGGCAAGATATCCTTTTTATTTCCGACCAACAGCACATCATTTCCTGCTACAAAACGAGGTAAGCCGGGGATGACGGACCCATTAAAGTCAAAGATATCGACTACATTGACCACAAGAGCATCACTATCTCCTACCTCGTGTAGCAATTTCAGGAAATCATCATCTGTCAGATGCACATCTGTGATTTCATTGTAGTGACGAAGACGGAAACAGCGTTGACAATAGACTTCGCCTGTTTCCAAGCCCTTTTCAAGAGCTGATTGGGGAGTATAGCCTAGCCCCTCTTTGTTTTCTGTCTGAATGGGTGCTCCACAGCCAATACAGAATAATTCTTCCATTCTTAAATTCCTTTTTTGTATACAATCGGACCATATTTTTCGGCCATTTGCTTCATAACTCGGCGTTCACGCGCCCGGTTGATCTGCGTCTTGATGGAGTCATGCTCAACCAAAGGCTTGACCAAAATCGAACGAATGCCTGCACGATGAGCAGCCCGAATATCGGTCATCAATTGATCACCTACCATGACCACTTCATTTTTCTCATAGTGGAAACGTTTGAGGGCACGATCAATCCCAAAGGTAAAGGGCTTGAGTGACCAAGCTTCATAGTCAATATCAAATTTCTCAACAGCGCGCTTGACCCGTTTGGGACTATTATTAGACACCACAATAACCCGAATCCCTCCATCACGAAGGTCATGCAACCACTGGCGCATCTCCGGAGTTCCATCCGGATTGTTCCAAGCAATCAAGGTGTTATCCAAATCCACAAGGACCGCCTTGATCCCCTGTTTTTTCAAGTCTGCTACGGTGAGATCATAGGCTGCTTCCACCGCAAAATCTGGTTTGTAATTTTCGATTGACACGTTTTTCTCCAAACATTCGTATTCTCCCCATTATAGCATAAAATAGGCTTTTTAGCACGGATGACTTGATCTCAAAGGAGAGACCTATTCATAAACAAATGGAGAATGCCTTCGTTACTTTTTTTGACAAAAAAACTTTCCAAAGAGGAAAGTTCTACTGTTAGAGTGGGGAGCATCTTCATTCACAATCCGGACTTTTCTCCATTCTTTTCTTCCTCCGAATTCTTTAAATATAGAAATTGAAGGTCGCTAACAATACTAGAGGCACCTACTTTTTCAGCTCTTTTGATATGAAGTACTTTAGAGAACTTCTGAAAATCTTGTTCTTCGGCATCTGGAGCAATACGAATATCCACAGATTGCCATCTACCATTTTTTTCTTTATATCCAATTAAAGCAATCAGAAAATGATCCCCTACCTTCTGTTGACGTGATAGCAACATGGATGGTTTTCCAAACAGCGCATCATAATACGTTGGATTAGATACTGCGAATAGGATAATATCTTGTCTTTTTAATTTTCCATCAACACTGGCTATGGGAATTTTATCAATATTCTCAATCATAGGTAAAACGGTGTCACGTTTTAACCCTTCAAAACTCCATTCAGTGTTATAATCTGATTTCGGATTCATAATTTTATCATAACTGTATAGATACTCCGCTCCCATACTAAGAAAAAGGAATACAAGTAACAATCAGGACGCGTTTTTTATTCCCTGCTAAGAGATCAAACATGACATAACTGAAAAAAATTAATAACCCCCAGGAAAGTGTATTTTGATTGACGAAAGCATCTCGTACATTACTAAAAGCTATTTCCCATAATTTCTGATGGTATAAGTTTATATATTCTTCCATTACATCCTCCTCTAATATCTATGATGCTAATTCGAGCCTCAATTACATCATTATACCATCTTTTAAGGCTTTCATCACCTCCATCACCAGAGCTTACAAATAGACAAAAAAATGGTATAGTAGAAGAAAAAACTACGCGGAAGAGTTATGATAACAAAAGAAAAAAAATTGAGGGAGGTATCCCCTCTTCTCCAGCGCATCATTAATTGGTCGTCCATCATTGGGGCTCTTGGGACCTTGGCCTTTTGTATCTGGGCCTACTTTTCTGGCATCCTTCAATCCAAAGAAACCTTGTCAGCTTTTATTTTGCAAGCCGGAATCTTCGGGCCACCGCTCTTTATCTTTCTTCAGATCCTTCAAACAGTGGTCCCTATTATTCCTGGCGCCCTGACATCTGTAGCAGGTGTCTTCATCTACGGCCATATTATCGGGACCATCTACAATTACATCGGGATCGTGATCGGCTGTGCCATTATCTTCCACCTTGCGAGAATGTACGGGCCTAAGTTCGTCCAATCTATGGTCAGTCAGAAGACCTACGACAAGTACATTGGCTGGCTCAATGAAGGCAAGCGGTTCGATCGCTTCTTTATCTTCATGATGATCTGGCCGGTTAGTCCCGCTGACTTCATCTGTATGCTAGCAGGTCTGACCAATATGACCTTCAAACGCTACATGACCATCATCATCCTCTGCAAACCCATCACCCTCGTCATCTACACCTACGGCCTGACCTATATCATCGATTATTTCTGGCAAATGGTCTAAAAATAGTTACTTAAACTTTTTCTCTTACAGAATCATACAAAAAAACACGGCATACCGCCGTGTTTCTGTGTTTATTTCACAAGTTTCTTCATCTCATCAATACGTGCGACGGTCGCATCGTACTTCGCTTGGTAGTCGGCTTGTTTGTCGCGTTCTTTTTGGACGACTTCTGGTTTGGCATTGGCTACGAAGC
>JBKXCY010000071.1:0-7308 GCA_046994005.1 Streptococcus sp. | reverse complement strand
ACCAAAATCTCATCCTCCGGACGATAGTGAAGACCATATTTATCAGCCACAAACTGACTCGCAGCCTCACGCAAAGCCTGCAAACCACTCATCCCAGTATAATGGCTAAAATTCGCATCAATCGCAGCTTTCCCCGCCTCTTTGACATGTTCTGGAGTCGTAAAATCCGGTTCCCCCAAAGTCAAACGCAAGACCCCGGGAATGGAAGAAATTGATTGATCGAACTGACGAATCAAAGATACTTCAATCCGATTGAGATTTTTATTAAACCGTTTCGTTAAATCCATAATCCACCTCCAAAAACAATTATATTCATTATACTATAAATAGAACCCCATCGCAAAAGAACAGGTAAACAAAAAGCCCCCACTTCAGATTTTCCCACGCAGTAGGGCCAAATTTTACGAATTATATAAGTGAAAACTACTAAAGGAGAACACTTATGCCCACTCAACTCAGACACCCAGATCTATCCCCAACCATGGACTTAATTGCCAAAAAGATCTTCCACAAACAACACCTAACAGCCGATTTCATCCGAAGCGTCCTCAATATTCCCGTTGTTTCCGTTGAAATACTCGATGGCACCCAGATTCAATTAGCCGAATATGACCATCCAAATTTCTATACAGCCGTAGATGTTTGCGCCAAACTTGAAGACGGTACACAAGTGATCATTGAAGTTCAAGTCACTAAACAGCGCTCATTTTTCAATCGTATGCTTGCCTATTTAGCCAATCAAATTACTGATAACTTGAAACGTTTAAAAACCGATCAAAATAAGACCCACACCCTCTACTCCAAGATGGATCCTGTGTACTGTATCGCGATTCTTGAAAAAGAACACTTTGATGATGATCGAGCTTTTCATACCCTCTCCCTTTATGATGAGGAAACCTTGACTCCCGTCTATTCAGATTTTCACGGAAGTACTCAGCGACCACCAATGAAATTTGCATTCCTAGAACTGAACAAGTATAATAAAGATAGGATTACAGAATACCACTTACAAAAATGGTTCGAATTTTTCTCAAACAAACCCTTTGATATCGAGATGGATCCCGTGATCAAAGAAGCAGAAGAATTACTAGACCAAACCCAATGGACAGAGGAGGAAAAAAGAATGTTTGATCAAGAACGTAGAAACCGTGACCTCTACGAAGGTGCCATCGCCCAAGCCACCTACGACGGACAACAATTGGGAATTCAAAAATCTAAAACGGAGATGGCAAAAGCCATGTTAAAAGACAAACTGGATATTTCCTTCATCGCCAAATACACTGGCTTAACCCAACAAGAACTCCAACAACTTACCCAAACTACTCACATATAACAAAAAGGCCTAGCACTGCTAAGCCTTTATTTTTTATTGTTGGCCACGTGTTGCCACATATTTCAATTGATCTGCATGTTTTGCCACAAAATCCTTCATTTCTGAATCAGGAATTCGACGAAGGTAGAGGTTAGAACGAATGGTTTCATCCTCTTCACGACAAGTTGACAATACTAAATACTTATCAGATGCTTTGATCTTGATATTAGGATTCTTCGTACGAGCTGACTCATAGATATTCTTCAACTGAGTGGTGAAATCTTTATCATCTTTAAAGCTTGTACGGTAGAAAGCAGTATCCTCTGGGACAATAACCAAGCCCATTACTTCATAGTAGTATTTCCGCTCTGGTGTCTCAATCACAACATACGGATGTTGGTCCAAATACTCTTGTTTGTCATAGTAGTTAACATCGTTAAACATGCGGTGATCGCCGACCTTACTACCACGAGCATGACCAAACAACCAAGTCAAACGATCACTGAAGTCTTTCTTGTTGTCCATATCCATGAAGACTGTCCCCATGTATGGTTCATTTCCCCCATCAAACGTCTTATTCAAATAAGTTTCATTGTCAGTGGTTTGGACAACCGGTTCATCCAACTCAGTACCCGGTGCGTAGACATAAGCAATTGCCTCAGGGTTAACAGCAGTTAACTGAGCAAAACGATTTTTCAGGTAATCTTTTTCTTCTTGACTAGGTTCATATTTGGCTGCTTGCTTGGTTGAACTTGTTCCAGTTGTCTTTTTAGCCGTGCTAGATGACTTACTTCCTCCAAAAGGATTAAAGAAAATAAATCCAGCAACAAGCACAACAACTGCAACAAGAGCAGCAATTACAAGGCCTAATTTAGTTGAACTTTTTTCCCCAGCTCTTTTCATTGATTGATCTCCTCTTGATGATTTTTTCTAAAAAATAACACTGAACCCGAAGGTCCAGTGATATTTTACGAGCTAATTAATAATCAAATTATTTAACTGCGCTTGTTTTTGGAAGAGCTTTACCAGCTTGAGCTGAAGCTGCTTTACCATTTTTAGAAGCTTTAGCTGCATCTTCTGATTTTTGAGCTTCTGCTTTAGCTTCTGATTTAGTTTCTTCTTTAGATCCGTTAGTAGTACCTGGTTTGTTATCGCTACCTGGAGTATAGTTAGGGTTCAAGTAGCTATCAGTTTTTTCGATTACAAGGTATGCGTTAGTGAACATGTCACCACCTACAACGATTGAACCTTCTTGGTTAGGGTTTTGGAAGTATCCAGCAGGTGCTGCTGCTACACGGTAACGAACAACTGTTCCAGCAGGTGCTGCGATTGAAGCATCACCATTTGCATCTGTAACTGCTTGTGAAGCAACTCCGTTTACAAGGAAGTCAACTGTAACACCAGCAACAGGTGCATTCAAACGATCCTTAACGTTAATACGAGCATGTGTTCCGTTTGGTTCAACATGTTTAAGAGTTCCATCAGGGTTTACGTTATCACCAGTTGAAGTTTCTGGCTTAACTGCAGGTTTTGATGTGTCAGCTGGTGCTGTAGGACGATAGTTTTTAGCATCAAATGTCATTGGGTCATTATCTGCAAATGCTGGTGCTGCTGCAGCGAATACTGCAAGAGCTGCTACTGATGATAATAAAACTTTTTTCATTGTTTTATCTCCTTTTTTCTTTTCAAAAATTATTCGTTACTTCGTAACTATGACTAGTATACTAGGATATTCTTCCCATGTCAAGACTTTTTCTTCAATTTTTTAAAAAAAGTTTAAGGTTTTGACCTATTTGAAAGATAAAATTACGAATTCGTAACACTCTAAATAAATTTAATTTCTGTAGATATCATCAATAAAGTTTCATTTTTCTTCTATACGAATCCTATTTCACAACCCCATTTTTAGGCAGTCGTTTCTTGGGCAAACTAGGATCCGCCTTTGCTTCTAGTTCTTTAGCTGCTTGAACCAGTTTTTTCCGTTCCTTTTCTTTTTTTAGATCTTGCCACCATTTTCTGATTTCCATTTGTATTCCTCCTAAACAAAAGAGGCTGTTTCTCAGCCTCCTTATTATTAACATTTTTTGGCATTTCCGATTTCAAATAGAGGGGAAAGAGGACGATTTTCGTGAATTCGAACAATGGCCTCTGCAAGGAGTTTCGCAATCGAAATTTGCTCAATCTTATCAATTAATCGATCTTCCGGTAGATAAATCGTATCCAACACCACCAACTTCTTAATGGCTGATTTTTGGATATTGTCCATCGCTGGGCCTGATAAAACAGGGTGAGTACAGCTAGCATAAACTTCAACAGCACCTGCTTCTGCAAGGGCATCCGCGGCATGACAGATTGTACCAGCAGTATCAATCATATCATCAATCAAAATACAAGTCTTGCCTTCAACACTCCCAATGATATTCATCACTTCACTCGTATTCATCTTATCGACGCTTCGACGTTTATCAATAATCGCAATCGGTGTCTTCAAAAATTCAGCTAATTTCCGAGCACGAGTCACACCACCATGGTCTGGACTGACAACAACATAGTCTTTCCCAATCATCCCACGACGTTCAAAATAGTCGGCGATCAAAGGCGCACCCATCAAGTGGTCAACAGGAATATCAAAGAAACCTTGAATCTGAGCGGCGTGCAAATCAATTGTCAAGAGGCGATCAACACCAGCAACCTCAAGCATATTGGCTACCAACTTAGAAGTGATTGGTTCACGAGCTCGAGCTTTCCGGTCTTGACGAGCATAGCCGTAATATGGCATCACCACATTAATGGATTGCGCACTAGCCCGTTTCAACGCATCTACCATAATCAAAATTTCCATTAGATTATCGTTAACCGGTGAGCTAGTGGATTGCAAAATATAAACATCTTTCCCACGAATTGATTCTTCAATATTAACCTGAATTTCTCCATCAGAAAATTGACGAACCGTTGACTTTCCAAGCGGTAGTCCCATTTCACGAGACACACGTTGAGCCAATTCTTGATTTGACGACAAAGCAAAGAGCATTAAATCAGAAAATGACATGATTTCCTCCAGTAAAATCTAAAACCATATTGTACAGTCAGCACAAATTTCTCCTGTAATCATTTTATCGCTTTTTAAGCAAATATTCAAATATTAATTTATGGAAATTACAAAATCTATCACTACCTAAAATCTATCAAAAAAGAAGCAGAACATTTGTTCTGCTTCAGTGTAATTCTTAGTTTGGATAGATATAAGTAACAGTACCTTGTGCTGTTGTTGGGTTAAACCAACCACGGTAGTTACCAATACTACGGATACCATTATAGTTAGACTCAGAAACTTGGATGCTTGTTGTAGATTGAACGGCTGTAACAACTGCTACGTGTCCATATCCACCATCATTCCAACATGCAATGGCACCAACTTGTGGTTGAGATCCTGTACGGAATCCTGCTGCTGCAGCACTTGCTGCCCATTGTCCACCATTACCCCAGTAATCACCAGCCCATGGAGCCAATGTCTTCGCACCCCATGTACATTCACCAACTGGATAAGATGATGCAGATGTACTATAAGTTGGACGAGAAGTAGTTGCTACTGGTGCAGCCGCTGCTTGAGTTTGAACAGCAGGTTGAGGTGCTGCTTGAGTTTGTGCTGCCGCTGGTGTTGCAGCAGGTGTTTGAGCTGCCGCTTGAACTTGTGCTTGAAGAGTTGTATTAGCTGAAGCTTTAACAGCTGCTTGTTGTTCTTTTTGTTTTGCACGGTAAGCTGCTTCAGCTGCTGCCGCCGCTGCTGCTGCTTTTTCAGCTTCAGCTTTTTGTTGCAACAAAGCATTCTTTTCGTTTTCAGCAGTTGATTTTTCAGCAGCCAAGTTCAATTGTGCTACTTTCAACTCAGCTTCTTTTGTTGACAAAGCTTGCGCATCATCTTCTAATTGCTGTTTGTTTGCAATGACAGTGTTGATTGCGTCGTTGTTTTCTTTTTGTTTTTGTGCAATATCTTCTTTATCACGTTTTTGCTCTTGCAACATTTTGTTGTTAGCATCTGCAATTTCGTTCATAGCAGAAATACGTGAGATAGCTTCTGTCAAAGATCCAGAGCTAACAATCGCATTAATATAGCTTGTTGCAGTCCCAGTTGTTTGAGCACTACGTGCTTGATTTGCAAGTGATTCTTGACGAGCAACAATATTTTTTGACAACTCATCGATCTCAGCTGACAATCGTTCAGATTCTTCATTCAAACGGTCATTTTCAGCTTGAAGATTTTCTTGTTGTTTTTTAATTTCAGATACTTGACCTTGAATTTGATCTACCTGAGCTTGTGCGCTTTGTTGTTGTTGATTAATACTATTGATTTTGTTATCTTGAGCAGCAATCTTATCATCTGTTGAATCAGCTGATACACCAGCTACAACAGCACCTTGTGATAAAGCAACTGTACTCAATAAGATTGTGGCAAATAATTTTTTCTTCATTAGATAAATTTTCCCTTTCTAATAAGACACTAACTAGTATAACAAATTTTTTAAAAATTTATATTACGCTATTGTTACATTTTTATTTCGAGTTTATAAATAAATCTTTTCAAGTAAAGGCTGTAATACTATTAATAGAAGCACATTCAAAATTAAACTTGGGGAAATTTGGTAAATAATTAATGTAATCCAGTTAAATTTTATACCGATAAAAAGAATCAAAAGAAGGTTTGTTAAAATCTGAAATAATAGAATCGTTAATAAAAATGTAAAAAAACGAGTCAATCGATTGACCAAAATAATCTGATTACACCGATAAAAAATCACCTGTAGTAAAGGAAATACTAGGAAGGCAATTCCTAGGGTGTGTAAAAAATACACATCAAAACAAAAACCAAAGAAGACTCCCCACCAAATACTAGCTATCTCAGAGAAATAGAGACTCAATAACATAAAACCATATAGAAATAAAAATGAAGTAGATTCAAAGGAGCTTGGACAGAAACGAGAAATAAGAAAAGAGATCTGCCCGTCAACAAATAAAGATAAGAATAAGATTAAAGGGAAAAAATGGTACTTACGTATGACTTTCACACTACTCTCCAATCAATAGTACATAACGATTGACATCTAAATTAGCCTTTGGTTTCACACGAATTTCTTGCCCTAACTGATCAGATGCCTTTTGAGTAGAAGTCACTGTACCAAGAGGTAAGTCACTACTCTTATATTTTCCTAAACCACTTGTTGAAACCAGAGATCCTTTTTTAATTTCAACTGGATCTCCAATTTGCAACAACCGAAACTCACCCGTCTTCTCGTCATAACCATTTAATAAAGCAAAAATAGATTGACCTTGACTCTCAATTTTAAACGTCAGGTGTTGTGAAGAAATAGTATCTTCGACTAATAATTTTACTTTACTAGAATTTTTCTCTATACTTTCTACCACACCAATGACGCCACCAGACGAAAGAACAAACATAGAATCAGAAATTCCATCTGAACTCCCTTTATCAATAACAAATTCCTGATCCCACGAACCATAATTACGGTCAATAATCTCACTAACGACTTGTTTAGAACCCGATACAGAATTCTTGATTGACATCAAATCCTTTAATTCTCTATTTTCTGATTCCAAACGGTTAAGTTTTGACTGGTCTATATCCTTTTGATAAAGACGTGATTTTAACGAACGGTTTTCATCATTTAATTCAGATAAAATCTTTAAATCCTTTGCCTTAGATTCCACAACAACAAATGGTACCGATACTGCCTTATCAACAATAGCAAATATATCAGAAGATTTTAAAACAATCGAAGTTCTAACAGATGGAAAAAGAAATAAAATTCCTGAAACAGTTAAAACAAACACAAAACTAAAAATTTTAAAGAATCGATTCAAGAACATAGACAAAACCTTCAAAAATATAAAAAATAGTTTGAGATGACATCTCAAACTTGGAAATTATACGGAGAATGGGGGATTCGAACCCCCGCGCCAGTTACCCGACCTAACGATTT
>JBKXCY010000070.1:0-7480 GCA_046994005.1 Streptococcus sp. | reverse complement strand
TCTTGCTCGACAATCCAAAAACAATTGAGAGGCTAGGACTTTTGTCCCAGCCTCTTCTACGAGGAAGTAATTTCCTCTATTTTTCTTACTTTTATTAGGCTAATTTGACACAGAAGGCATCCCAAGGAGCTAACTTGCCTGATTCGAGGACTTGTTCTACCTTGGTATTGGCAATGAGAACCTCTTCAACCCCATTAACAAGCGGTAAGTCTTGCTCTTGACTGGAGAGATTTACAACCACCAGATAGGCTTGCTCTCCTTCTACCCGCTTGTAGGCAAAAACCTTGTCTGCTGCGTCCACCAATTCATAATCAGCGGTCACAAGCCAAGGGTACTCTTTTCTCAAAGCAATGAGGGCTTGGTAGGTATAGAAAATAGAATCTGGATCTGCTAGGGCAGCCTCTACATTGATCTCTTTGTAGTTTGGGTTGACCGCAAGCCATGGACGACCTGTTGTAAAGCCAGCTTCTGCTTCATCATTCCACTGCATCGGTGTCCGTGCATTGTCCCGACCAATATGGCGGATTTGGTCCATGATCACTTCGAGCGGAACCCCTTTTTCTAAGGCTTCATGAGCATAGTTGATCGACTCGATATCTTCTACATCCTCAAGGCTCTTAAATGGATAATTGGTCATCCCGATTTCTTCCCCTTGATAGATATAAGGAGTTCCCTTCATCAAGTGAAGCAGAATCGCTAAAGCCTTGGCAGATTTGACACGATAGTTCCCATCATCCCCCCAAGTTGACACAATCCGTGGCAAATCGTGGTTGTTCCAAAAGAGGGAATTCCAGCCTTCCTCTTCTCCTAATTCCGTCTGCCACTTGGTGAAAATTTCCTTCAATTTAGGCACATCCAATTCCTTAGCATAGTGCCATTTTGGTTGACCCGGTTGGTATTGAAGACCAATGTGTTCAAATTGGAAGACCATGGACAATTCTTGATTTTTCGGATTGGAGTATTGCTTGGCAATCTCTGGAGTCGCTCCCCAAGTTTCTCCCACTGTGAGCAGATCCTTATCGCCAAAGGTCGCTTGATTCATTTCCTTCAAGTAAGGATGGAGCATGGGACCATTGCTGATGATTTCCTGATCTGGGATCTTACCGATCATATCGATCACATCCATACGAAAGCCACCAATTCCCTTGTCAATCCAGAAATTCATCATGTCATAGATCTGATGACGGAGCTCCTCGTTTTCCCAGTTAAGGTCTGGTTGCTTCTTACTAAAGTTATGCAGGTAGTATTGACCTGAAGCTTCATCGAACTCCCAAGCAGAGCCACTAAAAGCAGAAATAATACCATTGGGCTCATCGCGCCAAATATAGAAATCCCGCTTTGGACTGTCTGGATTTTCACGCGCCTCGATAAACCAAGCATGCTCATCAGAGGTATGGTTGACCACCAAGTCCATAATGATTTTGATCTTGCGTTTCTGACCTTCTGCGATCAATTCTTCCATATCTTCCATGGTACCAAAGATGGAGGCAATATCCTCGTAATCTGAGATGTCATAGCCGTTATCATCCATGGGACTCTTGTAGACTGGTGAGAGCCAGATGGCTGTAATCCCTAGCTTTTCCAGATAGTCTAGCTTGCTCGTGATCCCCTTGAGATCCCCGATGCCATCGCCATTACTATCCTTGAAACTCTTTGGATAAACTTGGTAAATTACGGCATTATGCCACCATTTTTGTTCCATTTTTTCTTCTCCTTTATGATTGTGAAATCACTTTCATCATACAAAAATAGGGGTGAAATTGCAAGAGTTTACAAGTCTTCTCCCTCTTCACTGGAATAAATCACTTCAAAGAGACGTTGGCGCAAGCCTTCCTCCAAAGGTGTGATGACCTTCATCAACTGTTTCCAATCCTTCGCTCTTGAACAAGCCGCAAATAATTCATTCTTCCTATCATAGGCCAGGTTGGCAGATTTTAAGAGCTCAAACATCCGATCTTCTTTGGCAATCGGATGCGATTGCAGCTCACCCATCGCAATTTCTTGACTTTGATTGTCCACTAAAATAGGGGCTGTCTCAAAGGTATGGAGCAAGAAACGGTGCTGTCTCTTTTCAGGAAGCAAGGCTAGATCACCTGTTACATCCAGTCTAATCTTTCTTTCATCCCAATCGACTGTTACGCGGGTTTCAACCTTGCTAACTCCTTCTCCTTCGACGAGTACGAAGGAACGATTGTCACCTGGGAAGAGATGCCAGTCCAGCATTTCTGGAAGGTCCACTCCTGTCTGTGGTTGTGCATCCATAGGGATGATGGCTCCCGCACGTGCAAAGACTGGAATATCCTGGCTGGTCCTAAAGACCGTAAGCTTCCCTCTTCCTTCATACTTCCAGTCATGGAAGAAATCATACCAAACGCCGTCTGGGAACCAAACACTCACAGAAGCACTATGAAAGACCGGATCCAGTGCTTCGGTAATCGGTGCCACCATGAGTTCACTGCCAAAGAAATATTGATTTTTCGCTTCATAAGCCTCTTCTTCATTTGGATAGTGGTAATAAAGGGGTTGAACCAAAGGCAGCCCTTCTTCGTGCGTCGCCACATTCATGGTGTAGAGATAAGGCAGTAAGCTATGGCGCAGGCGCAAATACTGCTTCATCAAGCGACAGGTCTCAGACGAGTAAAACCACGGTTCCTTGCTGTTAAAGGCATTACAAGAACTATGAAGACGATTGATCGGGCTAAAAACCCCAAACTGCAACCAACGAAGAGCCAAGTCTTCATCATAGTAGCCCCGCATATGGCCACCGATATCATGACTCCACCAGGTGTAGCCGATATTGGAAGCTGTGCTGGTAAAGTATGGTTGAAAGGCTAGGGATTCCCAAGTCACAATAGTGTCCCCTGAAAAACCAATCGGATACCGATGGCTACCAGGACCCCCATAACGCGATAAGATGAGACCAGCTTGGCCTTTTCGACAATTGTCTAGATGATGATAGTGATTTAACAACCAAAGAGGATCCATCTTGCCATGACTACCTTGCTGCCAATCAATCCACCAAAAGTCCACTCCTTGATCTTCCAAAGGATGGTGGACATCTTCGAAATAAGCTTCGCGAAAGGCTGGACTATAAAAGTCAAAGCTAGCCGCTTCTTCTTTTTCAGTATTCAGTCCCAAGCGTTTTGCGACCATGGGATAAGCATCTTCGAAAGCGCGAATTCCATCTGCCGGATGGACATTTAAGGTCACCTTTAAACCACGCTCATGCAGGCCATTTAAGAAGGCAGCTGGATCAGGAATCAAATCTCGGTTCCAACTATAACCAGTCCAACCACTTCCAAAGCGAGCAGGAATCGCCGTCTTGTGCCAGTCCATATCGATCACACTGACTGCTAGAGGCACCCCTTCTGCTTTGAAACGATCCATCAAATCTGTATACTCCTGACTGGTATAAGGCCAATAGCGACTCCACCAGTTTCCCAGAGCATAACGTGGCAAGAGTGGGGGCTGTCCTGTCAGATGGTAAAAATCTTTCAAAGCGCCTAGATAATCACGCCCATAACCGAAGAAATACAGATCCACTTCTGGATAGGGCCGTGCTCTAAAGCCGCTTTCGTCATCATACAAGTAGGAAGCGGAATCGTCTAAAAGAGCATAACCGGCCTTGCTCAAGATCCCATCTTGCAACTCCATAGCCCCATCGACCTCGTCAAGCGTCCGACTGGTCCCCTTTAAGGTCTCTGGCTGATCTCCATAATGCCACCGGCTTCCATAGACTGCATACTGACCCTTGAGCTCGATATAAAGCCGATCCGGTGCAAAAGGTCCCTTTTCAAAATGGAGGTGGAGATGCTCTGTATGAAGGTCGAGAACAGCTTCTGTCTCCACAACCTCACAGGCAACAGGTCCAAAATCTCGATTTTGTACAACCTGCGTCTGACCATCTTCAAAAACACCATCTTCTGAGTATTCCAAGCGCACCAAAGATTCCGTTAATACGGAGATCCGATAGTTTTCTCCACCTATCACTGGTCCTGCCATTTTTCTGTCCTCCTCTTTTTATGGGGCATCTGACTCGCCCTCTTTTCATCTGCTTCGTTTCGCTAGGTAAGCGCTTACGTTTTTACTATAGCACTCAAAAAAAGGCCTGTCAACACTTGACAGAGACTTTCCTAAAATTTTATAAGATCAACTTCCCCAATTGATCAAGAGATACATGAGACTCGAGCCAAACATATCTGCCAAGGCATGCATGAGGAAAAATGGCAAGAGATTCTTGACGACCTTCTTGTACATGACGTAATAAAAGAGTCCATAAATGACGCCAATCACAAAGGCCCAGAGAAGCCCTTGATAGGTGTGGAAAGAAAAACGGATCAGGGTTGAAAAGGCCAGTGCCTTCCACTTGTTCTTCTCACTTACCGAAGTCATTAAGCCCAAAAAGAAAAATTCTTCATAAAATCCATTGAGCAAACCATAAGCGATTGCCATGGGACTCAGAGCCATGAACTTATGGAGGATCTGCATGGGATCGATAAAGGGCCAAAGACTCGGGCTTAGGTAATTGTATTCACCCGAAACCGTTGAGATCACATCCCCAAAAAGTCCCATCGCTGCAAAGAGCAAAGGCACCCAGATCAAGGTGGACCACTTGAAGCGGATCGGCAATTGTTTAAAATCAAAGCGACGGAGCAGCAAGTAAAGAAGAGCTAGAGCCAGCAAGATCAACTGCAAGGTCATATTGCTGGAATAAGCAGCTCCTTCACTTGCGGTATTGCTACTGCTTGTGGCTACTGCAGTCTGCGCGACTGGCTGAAAACTGGCTAAAAACAGCTGGGTCGAGCGGATAATGAATTGCCCAAAGAGAATGGCCGTCACAATACCAATATCAAACCATTTGAGCTCTTTTAAGGGCTGTTTGGGTCGTATTCTGTTTAAAAATGTCATCTTTCATCCTTCTATTCCCACAATGGAAGTATTTTTGTTTCTCTTACTTTAGCAATCATTGCTTAAAGAAGAGTTAACCTAGAGGAGAAAAAAACGACCTTTCGGCCGTTTCCATTACACCATTAGTCTAACAAATCTTGGATTCTATCCAGATACTGGTTGTCTGTCACTGCCATCACGCGTACCTCAGCCGGCCATACAAAGTCGGGACAATCTGAATATGAAGCGATTGGTCTTCCGCATCTCGATAGCCGATAATATTGAGATGGTACTCCTCTCTGACCGCCAAGTCTTGAAGGCTTTTACCTACCCAGCTGGCTGGAACCGTGAACTCGGCTACCACCACTGCTTCATCCAACTGGAAAACTTCAATCCCGTGTTGGAAGAGGATCATCTTAGCTAGAGACATGCCTGCTTCTACCTCTGGTAGGATGACCAAATCAGCCCCAATCTTCCCAAGGACTTCCTTGGTCACTTCATTCTTGACCTTGGCAATGACTCGCTCAACACCAAGGGCCTTACAGTGCATGACCGCCAGCACACTGGACTCCAGATTTTCACCTGTTGCGATAACGACTGTGTCGCAGTTCCCAATATCTGCCGCATCCAAGAGGTCCATTTCTGTAATGTCTCCGACAATTCCAGTTGTAATCATGGATTCATACTGGTTGATCACATCTGCGTGATCGTCAATTGCAATGATATCCACATCCTGGTCCTGCAAGGTTTTTAAAACGCTCTGTCCAAAGATTCCTAATCCTAAAATTCCAATGGTCCGATTCGCCATGAGTTTCTCCTATCCGATAATGATGTCTGCCTTGGCATACTGCAAGGTGTCTGCCTTCTTGGCCTTGTAATTGTTCAAGCTGACCATAAGGGTCAAGGGACCGATCCGTCCGATAAACATGAGCACCATGATAATGCCTAGTCCCGCTCCATTTAAGGTTGAGGTGACATTAGCCGTCACTCCGACTGTCGCTAGAGCCGACACCACCTCAAAGACCAGATAAATAAAGCGTTGGCCATCCGGGGTCACCAAACAGATTCCTAACAGACCCAGTAAGAAGGTCAACTGGAAAATCACCGCCGTCCCAAAGGAACGTTGAACAATGTCTGGTGAAATCGTTCGTTTTCCCAAGTTAGTATGCGGTAGCCCCAACAATTCCTTCCGAGCCAGAAGCAAGAGGACCAAGAAGGTGGTGATCTTCATCCCTCCTGCTGTCCCACCTGGTGCCCCACCTAGGAACATCTGGAGGATATAGACAAAGAGTGTCACAGGTCGAACTGCTGTATAATCCAGTGAGGCAAAGCCAGCCGTCCGCATGCTGACCGTTTGGAAGAAGCTGACCAAGATCTTCTCTCCCAATGGCAGGGAGCCAATCGTTGCTGGATTATCAAACTCTGTCAAGAGGCTAGTTACTGTCCCAAACAAAAGGATAGCAGCTGTTAACCAGAGAACCACCTTGGTGTGAAAGCGAAGAGTCCGGCGTCCAGATTGGTTGCGGGCCTTGGTGGCTAGGTCAAACCAGACCATGAAGCCCAAGCCTCCGGTAATGATCAGAGCAGACAAGGTCAGATTGACCAACCAATCGGTCTGGAAACTCATCATACTATCGCCCCCAAAATTATCAAAGCCCGCATTACAAAAGGCCGAGACAGCAACAAAGATGGAGTTAAAGATCCCATGGCCCCAGCCAAAGCGAGGAATAAAGCGCGTCATAAGGAGCAAGGCCCCCAGTCCTTCGATGGTAAAGGTGGTAATAAAGATGGAGCGGACAAAACGGGCCAAACTCTGGTTATTGCTAAAACTAAAGCTATCCCGAATGGTCTGCCGATCCTTGTAACTGAGCTTTTGGCGACCTTCCATAAAGAAGAGACCGATAAAGGTCAAAATCCCTAATCCCCCAATCTGGATCAAGAGCATACAAATCAATTGCCCCCAGCCATTATAGGTCGAAGCCACCGACTGGGTAAAAAGCCCCGTCACACAAACCATAGAGACTGCTGTAAAGAGGTGATCGATATAGCCTGCTGTTGAGCTTACTTGCTGGACAAAGGGCAAACTCAGTAAGAGCGAGCCCATCAGGATAACCAAGGCAAAGCTGAGAAAGATCCGCCTTGCCGGAGACAGGCGAGTCAGTTTGGCTCGCCATTGTTTAAAATATGATTTCACTAACATAGCTTCATTGTATCATAAAAAGAGAATAGACCTACAAGTAATGAACCATTTCTAGGCATAATTCTAAGGCCTTCTCGAATGCTTCAGAGCCCCAGTCACGCTGGTCATAATTTTCCAGGTCTGCAAGAGAATCTGCGGTAAAGAGGAGCAAGCCCCAAACCGCCCCACGAAGTTGAGCCACTGCAGCAAGGGAGGCGCACTCCATCTCCACCACACTACACCCTTCTTCGATGCGATAGGCCACCTTGTCAGGTGTCTCCCGATAAAAGCCATCGGTCGACCAGGTCATGACCTCTTGATAAGGAATGGACTCTTGTTTGAGAACTGTTTCAATAGCAGTCAGGGCACGGCCGTCCACCTCTATATAACGGGAGGGCGCCACATAATGGTAAC
>JBKXCY010000069.1:0-7488 GCA_046994005.1 Streptococcus sp. | reverse complement strand
GATACATATCACAATAAGAGATATTTAATAAAAGATGGATCAACTCTTAAATATACTTTAATCATATTTAAGAGTTGATCCTTTTATAGAAAACTAAAAATCCTAAAGTAGATCGCTTATTAAAATTTCCCGAAGCGTAGTCAAAAACGTATTCATTACACGAAAGCTCTTGATACACAAGGGTTTTTATTTTTATACAAAAAAGAAGCACGGATGCACTTCTTTTCCTAGTTCTATGGCCTGATTTCTCCAATTTTAATCAGGATTTTCTTCTGTTGGATTTTCAGGCTTATTAGGGATCACTTTTAAGAGATAATAGGTGATAAAAATCGTCAAAGCACCTAAAGCAAGCTTCACCCAAATAATCGGGGCAAGATAGATCGAAATACCCATCAGAATGTAGATCTGAAGAAGGATCCACTTCTTCCGTTCTTTGGCAATCGATTTGGTCTCTCGGTAATCCGCTACATAGGTCTGATAAAGCTTGGTTTGGTAGAGCCACTTTTCAAAGCGTTTGGAACTTTTAGCAAAGCAGGCCATCGATAGCAGTAAAAAGGGAGTCGTCGGTAAAATCGGTAAAGGAATCCCAATAATTCCTAATCCTAAAGACACAAAACCAATCGTAAGATAAACAAGGTGCATTTACTTCTCCTTTGTATGATTCTTATTTCATAATCACTCTACAGCGTTCACATCTGACATTTGAAGCAGCATATTATTGACGCTTCAATAGTTTAATAATCTTTCTGGTCTTAATTTCCTGATGAAAATGCATCACACAAGTAAAAGCAAGAAGGTAGATCATCAGACACAAAAAATCAGTTTCCCTAATATAAGTAACCAAGAAAAAAATCCCTAAAAAAGCAAAAAGAATCTTCATAATAAAAATTGCAAGCACCTTTGCTCTGAGTGTTTTGCGCTCTTTTTCCTTCAAAACAACCGTTTTCCAACCCGTTCTCTGATCTTTTTTTCTCGACTTCGCTATCATCAGCATTCCGAAAACTATCAGAGTTCCAATCATTGCAATACTGATATTAATCGTATATGATAAGGTCCCAAAGGCTGAATTCAAAACACTTGCAATTCCTTTTAAAAGAAAGACTGTAAGTGGAGCAGCAACCATTATCCAATTGGAAGTATTTTTTTGATCATTATATTGAAATACTTCGTTTTCTTCATCAAAATAAATCCATTTTGAATCCAAATAACCGATATATGTTTTCACAATTAACATTTCTCCGTCAATTTATTCTTGAGATAAAGTACTCCTATCATACACGAATTTTGGCTAAAGAGCAAATTCATTACTAGATGTAGATTTCCTCAAATAGGCATATAAAAAACCACCCACGGGTGGTTTTCCATCTTATATCTTCGTCAAAGGGGTCGCGGTATCTGGCGAGGTGTCTAACACCTCAAAATCATGGCCGACAGCTAGATCCGCTCGAGCCAGTTGATTCTCCATGGTCATATGGGCCAATTCTTTGATATTGTTCTCTTTTGACAAATGCCCCAGATAAATCTTCTTGGTGCGATTTCCCAAGGTTCGGATCATGGCATCTGCACCATCTTCGTTAGAAAGGTGGCCTAGGTCTGACAAGATCCGCTGCTTCAAGCGCCAAGCATACGAACCTGCTCGAAGGATCTCTACATCATGGTTGGACTCAATCAGATAGCCATCCGCATCCGCGACGATGCCTGCCAAGCGATCACTCACATAGCCCGTATCCGTCAGCATGACGAAGCTCTTGCCATCCTTCATAAAGCGATAGAATTGAGGGGCTGCAGCATCGTGACTGACCCCAAAACTTTCGATATCGATATCGCCAAATGTCTTGGTCTTCCCCATTTCAAAGATGTGCTTTTGAGCATCATCGACTTTCCCTAGATATTTGGTGCCTTCCATAGCCTTCCAAGTTGCTTCATTAGCATATAGATCCATGCCATATTTTCGCGCTAAAACACCCACACCATGGATATGGTCTGAGTGTTCGTGCGTAATCAAAATGGCATCTAAGTCTTCTGGTTTGCGATCAATTTCAGCCAATAGTCCCGTAATCTTTTTCCCTGATAACCCTGCATCAATAAGCAGTTTTTTCTTTGGCGTCTCAAGGTAGAAAGAATTCCCACTAGAACCTGAAGCTAAAATACTGTACTTAAATCCCTCTTCTGTCATTGACTCCTTATTCTTCCTCTTCTGTATCCCAGTCGTCTTTAATAGCATCTTTGTCGTACGGCAAGACAATGGTAAAAGTAGATCCCTTGCCATATTCACTCTTGGCCCAAATAAAGCCTTTGTGTTGCTTAACGATCTCCTTAGCAATGGCTAAGCCCAGACCAGTCCCACCTTGGGCCCGGCTACGCGCCTTATCCACTCGGTAAAAGCGATCAAAAATGCGCGGCAAGTCTTTCTTGGGAATCCCCAAGCCCTCATCTGAGATGGAGATAATCAACTGGGCGTCTGTCGTTTTCATCCCTACCTTGATCTTTCCACCATCAGGTGAGTACTTGATGGCATTGTTCAATATATTGTCGATCACCTGGGTCATTTTATCCGTATCAATTTCCACCCAGATCGGAGTGATCGGGTATTCCCGGATCAGTTCATACTTCTTGGTATCTTCTTGCGATTGACTCTTGATCTTATCAAAGCGGTTCAAAATAAAGGTGATAAAGGCCGTAAAGTTGGTCAACTCGATGTCCAACTGACTGGTTTCATTGTCGATTCGAGAAAGACTCAATAGATCTGTGACCATGCGCATCATGCGGTTGGTTTCATTGAGTGAAACTTTGACAAAATCTGGTGCTACCGGCTCTGACAAAGCGCCATCGTCTAGGGCTTCCAGATAGGATTTCACACTGGTCAAAGGTGTCCGTAATTCATGACTCACATTGGAGACAAAGAGGCGACGTTCCCGTTCTTCCTTGTCCTGCTCTGTCGTATCGTGCAAGACAGCTACCAGACCAGAGATAAAACCTGACTCTCGACGAATCAAGGCAAAGCGCACACGAAGACTTATGTATTCCCCATTTTCATCCTGGGAATCAATGGTCAACTCTGGTACTTCTGTAATCAAGCTTCGCAGATCATAGTCATCTCCAAGCGAAAGCAAATCCAGAATACTGGTATTGAGCACCTCATCCGGATTAACATTTAATTGCTTGGCGGCCATTTCATTGACCATGATGATCTGACCGCGTCTGTTGGTCGCAAGCACCCCGTCTGTCATGTAAGAAAGGATACTGGTCAAACGCTTGGTTTCTTGTTCCAAGTTTTCATGCGTCAGGCGAATAACCTCAGACAGATCATTGATACTATTGGTCATATCCGTCAGTTCTGGACTTCCTTGCATGTCGACCACTTCGGAATAGTCCCCTGCAATCAGATCCTTAATTTTGGCGTTTAATTGTCTGAGCTTGATATTGTCCCTACGGTTTTCTAGCAAAAGCAAGGCTACCACAATGATAAACCCAACCGTAATCAGAACAAAGACAAAGTTCGACGACATTACAAATTGTTTTAGTTGATCAATCATTGTTTCTCATATAATATCCAACACCACGACGGGTCAAGATATATTCTGGACGTCCTGGTGTGTCCTCGATTTTTTCACGCAAACGACGAACCGTCACGTCCACTGTCCGAACATCACCAAAGTAATCATAGCCCCACACCGTCTCAAGAAGGTGCTCACGGGTCATCACTTGACCGACATAGGTCGCAAGGTGATAGAGCAATTCAAATTCGCGATGGGTCAAGTCCAATTCTTTGTTGCCTTTTTGAACCAAGAAAGCATCTGGAAGAATGTGAAGATCACCAATGACAATTTCCGTATCGGCATCATTTTCAAGCTGAGGATCAGCCGCAAACTCAGAACGACGCAACAAGGCTTTCACACGCGCTTGCAATTCCCGATTCGAGAAGGGTTTGGTTACATAGTCATCCGCCCCGATTTCAAGCCCGATGACCTTATCAAATTCCGTATCCTTAGCAGATAGGACAATGATCGGCACATTGCTGGTCTTACGAATCGTCCGCGCCACTTCCAAGCCATCAATCTCTGGCAACATCAAATCTAGAATAATAATATCCGGATTTTCAGCCGCAAAGACCTCTAAAGCTTCCCGACCATCAAAGGCTGTCAATACCTCATAGCCTTCTTTTGCCATGTTAAATTTGATAATATCTGAAATTGGTTTTTCATCATCAACTACTAATATTTTTTTCATCTTACATACCTGTTTCTAATGCTACTTTTCCTTATCAATCTCTATCTTCTTATTATATCAAACTTATGAAGAAATGTGGAGTCTCAATTGCTGGACTTTCCAATAAGACAAAGCAAAAAGACTGAGATCGTTACATCTCAATCTTTTTATTTTTTCATTATTTCTCAACACGTGATTTGTTGGAGATATCAGCTAGGATTGCTGCTACAAACTCATCATCTTTAAACATTAAAACGGTATCTACTTTCAGAGGAGATACCGTTCTCCTTCTTTGAATAAGGAATCTAAAATTTCTGACTTTCTCTATCTGTTCAATTGATAGATTTCTTCAGAGAAAGAATGTAAAATTTTTGATATAATATGCAGGATGGACTGATGGATATTTAAAAGATAATGTTCAAAAGAATTACAAATGAGAATTAAAAACATGTCAGTTTGGACAGAAGTCTCTCTACCATCATCCATGCAGAAACAAGATTATATGAAATAAAAGGAGTAACCAATGTCCGGAAACTATTCAACACGTGAATTCCGCGAGAAACTATATGATGACCTTCATGTTCGATTAAGAGATACAGTGATTTTGATGTGTTCGATTTTTATTGCCTCGATAGGTCTAAATATGAATTCAACAGCTGTCATTATTGGGGCCATGCTGATTTCCCCTCTTATGACACCGATTATTGGACTTGGGTTTGGTTTAGCTATTTTTGATACGCGTTTAATCAAGCAATCTCTAGGGGTTTTATTTACTCAAGTATTGGTCAGTTTGCTTGTCTCGACTCTATATTTCTGGATTTCTCCCTTATCTTATGCAAGTAGCGAATTGATTGCACGAACCTCTCCAACCATTTGGGATGTTCTCATTGCTATTGCGGGTGGGATAGCAGGTGTCATTGGTTCAAGAAAAAAAGAAGCAAACAATATCGTGCCAGGAGTAGCCATTGCAACAGCTCTGATGCCACCTATCTGCACTGCAGGCTATGGTTTAGCTAATGGAAATGTACGATTTTTATTTGGGGCTCTCTATCTTTTCTTGATCAACTGTGTCTTCATCATGCTAATCAATATTGTTGGAACAAGAATTATGATGAGACAATCTCCCTTAAGTTCATTTAAAGAGCTAAACATGAAAATGAGAATTGGGTTGATCTCCTTGATTGTATTATTGGTTCTTCCAGCCAGCTATTCAGCAGTCACTCTGACGATGGATCAAGCACGAAAAGAAGGGATCAAACAGTTTGTAGGAAAAGAGTTCTCTAATCATACGATCATTAATCAAGTCTACAAGTCAAGTAGCAATGAATTGGTCTTGACAGTTGTTGGAGATCCGATTTCAGAAGAAGAATTAGAAACCATTCGCCAAAAACAAGACTCTTACGGTATTCAATCTGTTCAATTGAAAGTCAATCAAGTCCATAATTCGACAAAATTAGACAGTGAGACGACCAAGGAATTTTACGAAAACATTGACAAGTATATCGATCAAAAACTCTCTGAAAAAGATTCACAAAACGATCTCGTAAAAGAAAATGAAGCAGACAAGGACTGAGGATAGTCAACTTATCTAACTCATGGAAGCAAATCTTGGGAGGATATCCTATATCCAAAAGTTAATGGATAGAAAGGATTGTTGATGAGGATACTATTTGTGGTGGTTTGACAGATCACTACTAGCTCAGCTTAATCAAAATGTAAAAAAGCAACAACTATTTCAGTTGTTGCTTTTTAGGTGGCTGAGATTTTGTTCTAGGTTAAATGGTTTATTTCTCAACACGGGATTTATTTGCAATATCTGCAAGAATCAATTCTACAAATGCATCTACCGGCATGGTTTCTGTTTCTTTTTGACCATAACGGCGAACGTTTACAGCCTGCTCTTCCATTTCCTTGTCCCCAACGATCAATTGGTAAGGAATCTTTTGTGTTTGAGAAGCACGGATCTTGAACTGCATTTTTTCATTGCGTTCATCCACATCGGCACGAACACCACGATCACGAAGTTTCTTAGCTACTTCCCAAGCGTAGTCCACGTGTTTTTCGTTCGATACTGGGATGAGGGTTACTTGGTGTGGCGCAAGCCAGGTTGGGAAGGCACCCTTGTAATTTTCAATCAAGATCGCTGTGAAGCGTTCCATGGTTGAGATAACCCCACGGTGGATCATAACTGGACGGTGTTCTTCTCCGTCTGCTCCAATGTAATGAAGATCAAAGCGTTCTGGAAGCAAGAAGTCTAATTGGATAGTAGAAAGAGTTTCTTCTTTACCAAGAGCTGTTTTCACTTGGATATCCAATTTTGGTCCGTAGAAGGCTGCTTCCCCTTCAGCTTCATAGTACTCAACACCCATATCATCAACGGCTGCTTTCAACATGCGTTGAGCATTTTCCCACATTTCATCGTTATCAAAGTATTTGTGTTTGTCTTCAGGATCACGGTAAGACAAGCGGAAACGGTAATCTATCAAGTTAAAGTCTTCATACACATCGATGATCAATTGAAGGATCTTCTTGAATTCTTCCTCGATTTGTTCTGGAGCCACAAAGGTATGACCATCATTCAGAGACATTTCACGCACACGTTGAAGTCCTGTAAGGGCACCAGATTTTTCATAACGGTGCATCATACCGATTTCAGCGATACGGATTGGCAATTCGCGGTAAGAGTGCACATGGTGTTTGTAAACTTCGATGTGGTGAGGACAGTTCATTGGACGAAGAACAAACTCTTCTCCATCCCCCATATCCATTGGTGGGAACATGTCTTCACGGTAGTGATCCCAGTGACCTGAAGTTTTATACAGTTCTACAGAAGCAATTGGTGGAGTGTAGACGTGTTGGTAGCCTGCTGCTACTTCTTTATCAACGATGTAGCGTTCCAACTCACGACGAATCGTAGCTCCATTTGGCAACCAGAATGGAAGACCTTGACCAACTTCTTGAGAAATCATGAACAAATCAAGCTCTTTCCCAAGTTTACGGTGGTCACGCTCTTTAGCTTCTTCACGCATTTGAAGGTAGTTCTTCAAGTCTTTCTTGTCAAACCAAGCTGTACCGTAGATACGTTGCATCATAGCATTGTCGCTATTACCACGCCAGTAAGCACCAGCAACGTTCAGAAGGTGGAAGATTTGGATGCGACCAGTTGATGGAACGTGTGGGCCACGGCAAAGGTCTACATACTCACCTTGACGGTAGATGGTCAACCCACCTTCGTCTTCTGAGTGTTCTTCAATCAATTCCAATTTGTATGGATCATTT
>JBKXCY010000068.1:0-7562 GCA_046994005.1 Streptococcus sp. | reverse complement strand
ACCACTGCGTCTTGCTCGACAATCCAAAAACAATTGAGAGGCCAGGACTTTTGTCCCAGCCTCTTTTTTTCCTAAAAAATGTAGCGCAATCGTAAACTAACAGAAAATTGTTTGAAATCTCAATAAATATATATAATTTACATAGAAATGAGTTGATAGAAAGATAATTTAGTAAAAAATAGAATAAAAACAAGTCTGGTAAGCGTTTGCAAAAATGAACAAAAAGATGTAAACTGGAGGTATAAAAAATCGGGAATGCTATCTTTTTTTACTAAAAGGAGTATTCGAAAAGGAGATTTGCCATGAAGAAATGGTTGTTTAAACTAGCTTTGATAGCGATGACGTTCTTACTCCTACCAATTCAAGCCGTTCAGGCCTGCTGTGGATTTATCATTGGTCGCCAGTTGACCAAGGATGGTACCACTCTCTTTGGTCGGACAGAGGACTACCCTTATTATCCAAATGGTGGAAAACACAACAAAAACTATGTTGTGGTCGATGCCAAGACCTATAACGAGGGAGATCAGATCGAGGATGAATCTAACGGATTCACCTACCCGCATGCTGCCAATGAAATGAAATACACAGCGACCTATGACTCTGCTCGTGGTGACGGTAGTAACGGTGCTTTTGGTGAACATGGATTTAATGAAGCCGGTGTATCCATGACTGCGACAGTAACAGCTATCCCGAATAAGAAAGTCTTGAAGACGGACCCATTGACAGAAAACGGAATTCCAGAAGCTGCTATGTTGGACGTAGTGTTACCACGCGTTAAGTCAGCTCGTGAAGGAGTTGAATTACTGGCTAAAGTCATCGAAGAAAAAGGTTCAGCTGAAGGGAATGTGGTCGTCTTTGCAGACCAAAATGAAACTTGGTATATGGAAATTCTTTCTGGCCACCAATATGTAGCGGTGAAGGTGCCAGAAGATAAATATGCAGTCTTTGCAAATACCTACTACCTAGGTCATGTTGATTTGAATGACACTGAAAATGTCATTGCCTCTAAAGATGTCGAAAAAGTAGCCAAGGAATCTGGTAACTACAAGACAGACAAAGATGGCAACTTCCATATCGCTAAATCTTATGGACCAGAAAAATATGCTGAAGGAGACCGCTCACGGACCTATGCAGGAATCACCTTGCTAGATCCAGACTCTAAAGTCACTTATGAGGATGATGAGTATGAGCTCTTCCGTTCACCAACCGATCCAAACAAAAAATACACCTTAGAAGATGCGTTTGCCTTGCAACGGAACCGGTTTGAACACTTGAATGGACGCTTTGTACCAGATGATCAAATTGGTGTTAAGAAACAAGGTGATGATGGGAGCAACGATACTGTTAGGAAAGACCAATACAAATATGCTTTAGGAAACGAAAATGTGATCGATGCCCATGTCTATCAAATCAATCCAAACCTTCCAAAATCATTTGGTGGAACTGTATGGGTCGGCATGGGACCTTCACGGAATACCCCTTATGTTCCATTCTATGGAAATGTAAAAGATACTTACGAAGCTTTTAAACCTCAAACGGCTACTTATGATCCAAATTCATGGTATTGGACAGTATGGCACATCGACCAAATGGCCATCCACAACCAAGATCTCTTTGGAAAATCTATCCAAAATCACTGGAAAGCACTAGAAGAACAGCTCATTATCGAACAAAAAGTGAGCGATGCAAAATACGCTGCCTTGAAAGCTGATGAGGCTACAGCAAAAGCAGTTGAAGATAAGGTGACTGAGGATGCTTTAGCTCGGTCTGAACGTCTCTTCAAACAATTCAAGCAATATGAGTCTGAATTGTCTGCAACTCTTAAAGAAGCAGGTCGTACAGATGATCCATACCGTGCATCTTTACCAGATGACTACAAGGATCCAACAGAGTCAAGCACCGAGCCAAGTAAGGAAGAAACGAAACCAAGCACTGAATCAAGTACAGAACCAAGCAAGGCAGAAACGACCCCAAGCACTGAGTCAAGTACAGAGCCAAGCAAGGAAGAAGCGAAACCAAGCACTGAGTCAAGTACAGAACCAAGCAAGGTAGAAACGACCCCAAGCACTGAGTCAAGTACAGAACCAAGTAAGGCAGAAACGAAACCAAGCACTGAGTCAAGTACAGAACCAAGCAAGGTAGAAACGACCACAAGCACTGAGTCAAGTACAGAACCAAGTAAGGAAGAAACGAAACCAAGCACCGAAGCAAGTACAGAGCCAAGCAAGGAAGAAACAACACCAAGTCGTACAACTACTGTTGTTCCTACAAATAGTAACAGTGTTAGTACCGTTGGTCGCCCAGTTTTACCAACAAATTCATATATTTTAGTAGACCAGGCAACAGGTATCGTCTTGCAAAACCCTGATTTTGCTCAAGGTGGCTATAGTCTTCTTGTTGAAGTTTTGAAAGATGTCAAAGAACTAGCTGGTAAAGAGTACAAGGCATATAATATTCAATTATCGAACCAAAATAATCCTGTACATCAAATTAGTCCAACTGTTGTGACCATTCCAGTAAATAGCCAAAAAGAAGTAGAAGCAGTTTATGGTATCGGTGAAAATGGTCAATTGGAATCCTTCCAATTCCAACTAAATGAAGATAAGTCAGCCGTAACATTTACAACCTCTCATTTCTCAACTTATGGTGTAGTTTATAAATCTGTAGCAAAAATTGAAGAGAAGAAAGGTGAGAAAAAATTACCATCAACCGGTCAAAGTATTTCCATTGCGACAATGGTAGGCGGAGTTCTTTTGATAGTTTTTGGATTTGGCTACTACATCGAAAAACGTAGAACTCATTAAACGGTACAGTTTATAATATATAACAAAAAAGGAAGTGAGAATGAAATCTCTCTTCCTTCTTTTTTAGTCTGCAGTTTGTTCAGATTCTTCTAATTGTTTTCCAAGATCAATGATATACTGTTTGAGATCCTCTTTAACCTGTGGATGCTTCAAAGCATAATCAATCGATGTTTTCATGAAACCAAACTTGTCACCTACATCGTAGCGTTGGCCTTTAAATTCGCGGGCAAAGACTCGTTGGGTCTTATTGAGGGTGTCGATCGCATCCGTCAATTGAATTTCATTACCAGCACCTGGTTCTTGATTTGCAAGAATATCAAAGATCTCAGGAGTCAAGAGATAGCGGCCAATGATGGCGAGATCACTCGGTGCATCTTCTGGAGCTGGTTTTTCGACAAAAGTTTCAACGCTATAGAGACCATTGATGCCCTCTCCTTGAGGTGCGATCACACCGTAAGAAGAAACCTCTTCGTGAGGGACTTCCATCACAGCGATAGTGGATGCATGGGTTTCATCGTAGTCGTTCATCAATTGTTTGGTCAATGGTAAGGCATCATCATTGGTGATGTCCATCAGATCATCTCCCAACATAACGACAAAAGGCTCGTTTCCAACAAAAGCTTTCGCCTGAAGAACAGCGTCTCCTAAACCTCGAGGGTGACTTTGGCGGATGAAATGAAGATTGATCGCTGTTGTATCATTGACCAACTTGAGTAAGTCAGTCTTACCTTTTTGCTCGAGGTTGTATTCCAATTCAAAGTTAGAATCGAAATGGTCTTCGATCGAACGTTTGGCCTTCCCTGTTACGACAAGAATTTCCTCAATTCCAGATTTCAGAGCCTCTTCTACGATGAATTGGATCGTAGGTTTGTCAACGATTGGCAACATTTCCTTTGCCAAAGCTTTGGTAGCTGGGAGGAAACGTGTCCCCAAACCAGCCGCAGGAATGACTGCTTTTCTAACTTTAGTCATATAGTTTCCTTTCTAAAAGGTAGGATTGATGTTAGAGTGGTTGACTTATTTCCACTCGTTTTCTTCTTTAAATTCATTGCTCATCATGTGGTGGATGGCTTCGCGGATATCTTTTCCTTCGTAGATGACTTGGTAAATGGCCTGTGTAATCGGCATGTAGACATCCAATTCTTGCGCCAGTTCATGGGCGACTTTGGTCGTAGAGATCCCTTCAATGATCATGCCCATGTTGGCTTCGATGTCTTCTAATTTTTCGCCACGTCCGAGAGCATCCCCAGCTCGCCAGTTGCGGGAATGAACAGAAGTACCGGTAACGATCAAGTCACCAACCCCAGATAAACCGCTATAGGTCAAGGGGCTAGCTCCTAGCTTAACGCCAAGGCGCGTGATTTCAGCGAGACCGCGCGTGATGATAGCTGCTTTGGCATTGTCACCATAACCAAGACCGTGCAGGGCCCCAGCTCCGACAGCGATGATATTCTTCAAGGCTCCAGCAGTTTCCACCCCGATGACATCGGTATTGGTATACAGGCGGAAGTAGTGATTGCTAAAGAGTTCTTGAACATAGCGTGCGGCTTCTAAATCTATTGAGGCAGCTGTAATGAGGGTGATGTCCCGTACGATAGTTTCTTCGGCGTGACTTGGTCCAGAAACGACCACTACCTCGCTGCGAAGAGAAGCAGGAATTTCTTCTTCAAGGATTTGAGAAATTCGATCGTGTGTACCAGGTTCTAGTCCCTTGGAAGCGTGCATGACTGTTACAGGGTGATCCAGTGTTTCAGCGACTTGTTTCGCCACCAAACGGGTCACCTTTGTAGGAACGACAAAGAGGATAGCGTCCACACCGTCCAAAGCTGCTTTCAGATCGGTCGTAGCAGTGATGTCTTCGCTAATAACGATATCTTTGAAATAGCGTTGATTGGTATGAGCGGTATTGATTTCATCGATTTGTTCTTGGATATTTCCCCAGAGACGGACTTCATGGCCGTTATCATTGAGGACTTGTGAAAGGGCTGTTCCCCATGAACCAGGACCCAATACTGCAACGGTTTGTTTTTCCATTGTATTCTCCTTCGTGAAGATTTCATTTCTATTTTACCATACTATAGGAAAAAAAGCTTTGGAATCTAGCTGAAATTCATAGGAAAAGCAAATAATATGATAATTGAAAGAATCTTGATAATTTTAGTAGATGATGCTTGCATTTATATGCTGAATATAGTAAAATTTTTTTCGTATATTACTCTAATTAGTGATATATAGGAGAAACAAAAAGAAAAAAGGAGTTTATGATGAAAAAAAGCTTAAAACTAATACTGACCTTAGTATTAGTTTTAGCTAGTGTCTTTGGTTTGTCCAAAATTCGGTCGGCCCATGCTGATGGCTCAACAGGAAAGATCCAAATTACAAGTAAAACGATCACACCTGCTAAGTCACCCGTGGACCAGTACACGGACATTAAGGTTGATCTAACTTTCAATGTTCCGAACGGGGTTAAATCTGGGGATCAAGCGGTTATTACCCTTCCTCAGAATCTAAAATTCATCTCGGATCAAACATTTGATGTAATAAGTCCGGATGGTCAATCAGTGGTTGCAAAAGCAGTCATTAATGCTGCAAATAAAACCATCACCTTGACCTATGAAGATTATGTGGAAAAGAAATCAAATATTTCAGGAAGCATGTTCTTTGCAGTTCGGGTAGAGCCTGCAACCGAGTCTCCAAGCAAGGTGCCAATCACCTTGAATGTGGACAATAATCCTGTCCCTGTAGGAAAAGTTGACTTTGTAGTTGACCCAGGGAATGCTGAAAAGACCTTGGACAAGGTTAGCTGGGGGACAGAAACCTTAGCAGATGGCAGCATCACTCGTCAATATGAAGTACGTGTCAATGCCGCGAATGCTCCTTTAACAGAAGCGGTTGTGACTGACCAAT
This sequence comes from Streptococcus sp., assembly GCA_046994005.1. Taxonomy (GTDB): domain Bacteria; phylum Bacillota; class Bacilli; order Lactobacillales; family Streptococcaceae; genus Streptococcus. The sequence continues at coordinate 1,851 of JBKXCY010000068.1, read as the reverse complement.
TGCAAACAGAAGGAATGAACTATGTAGAAGATTCCTTTGTGATTAAAAAAGGGAATTGGGCCGTTAACAGTTCGCATAAATTAGAATTGAAAAACGGGCAAGTTGTCTCTTTACCAGTTGAGTTTGGGGCAGATAAGAAGAGTTTCAAAGTCAGCTTGGGAAATGTAGCCCAAGGTGAAGGTTACTCGATTGTCTATAAGGTGAAGATTCCTTATACCCCTGCAAATGGTGAAAAGTTCCTCAACAATGTATCCTTGAATGCAAAAAAAGTTGTTGAAACTAAGAGCAACCCATTCGTTTATCAAACTGCTGGTGGGGAAGCCCAAGGTTATACCTTCTCTATCAATCTTAAGAAAGTTGATAGCCAGGATGAAAACACTGCTTTAGCAGGTGCTGAATTTAATGTGATCCGTGTTGCAACAGGTGCCGTTGTCGGTAAGTTGACAACCAATGCAAAGGGAGAAGCAAGTATTGGTGGTTTGTTGAACACAGCTTACCAATTAGTTGAAACAAAAGCTCCAGAAGGATATGAATTGGATGCCACTCCAATTGATGTCAAAGCAGAAGATTTTGGAACAACAAAAACAGCCCTTAAAACAGTTACAAACAAGAAAACTGTCAAAGAACCGACACCAACCAGTGCGGTTATCGAATTAGACAAGACCCTTACAGGTCGTGACTTGGTAGACGGTGAGTTTAGCTTTGAATTGTACGAAGGAGCTAACAAGCTTCAAACTGTTACCAACAAATCCGGCAAAGTAACCTTTGAATCAATCTCTTACACAGCAGAAGGTGAACACACTTACACTGTGAAAGAGGTTAAAGGGGACAATGCCATTGTTACTTACGATGCTTCCGAAAAACAAGTGACTGTTAAAGTCACTCGTGTTGGAGATGCCTTGAAGGCAGAAGTTGTCTATCCAAAAAGCAAAACATTTACCAATGCCTTCACACCAAAGGCGGCGAATGCAACAATTGAATTAGAGAAAGAGTTGACAGGTCGTGACTTGGTAGACGGCGAGTTTAGCTTTGAATTGTACGAAGGTGCGAACAAGCTTCAAACTGTTACCAACAAAGCTGGTAAAGTGACCTTTGAATCTATTTCTTACACAGCAGAAGGTGAACACACTTATACTGTGAAGGAAGTGAAGGGAACTATCCCAGGTATCACATACGATACAGCCGAAAAACAAGTCACCGTTAAGGTAACAAAAGATGGAGGCAACCTAAAAGCAACAGTTGTCTATCCAGAAAGCAAGGTCTTTGCAAATACTTACTCAGCTCCAAATCCAGCAAAAGCTAAAATTTCAGCAAGCAAGATTTTAGAAGGTGCTGAATTGAAGAATGGTGAATTCAATTTCCAATTGTTGGATGAAACCGGAAAAGTTCTTCAAACAAAACAAAATGATGCAGATGGTATGGTAGCCTTTGATGAAATTTCTTATTCATCAGAGGACGCAGGAAAAACTTTCCATTACACGATCAAAGAAGTCATTCCTGAAAGCAAAGCAAAAGGAATGATCTACGACGAAGGAAATATTGATGTGACTGTAACTGTCACAAAAGATGACGCAAGCAATACACTCAAAGCTTCTGTGGCATATGGTGATAAGAAATCCTTCACCAACAAATTGGTAACCACTTCAATTCCACCAACTCCGCCGACGGTTGACAAACCTGAAGCTAAGCTTTATACCATCCAACTTCACAAGGTTAATGGTGAAGGCCAAGCTCTAGCAGGAGCTGTCTTCGGCCTCTTTGAAGCTGATGGTACAACTCCAGTTGCCAACCCTTACGGTGCAGGCCAAGCGACAGCAACTTCAGATGCGAGCGGTCTTGTCAGCTTTGTAG
>JBKXCY010000067.1:0-7651 GCA_046994005.1 Streptococcus sp. | reverse complement strand
TCATAGAGGAGAAGGACTTCGAACGAAATGCACAGACTCTTGCCAATTACTTCTACAAGGTGAAACACCGATATCCATTGACAGAGGATCAAGAAAAGCTCTATGCCATCTTGGGAGATGTCAATCCCGAGTATGCTCTTAAGTATATGACCAGCTTTTTACTCAAATTTCTCAAAAAAGAAGTAGTCCAGCAAAAGCGCAAGGACATCTTTGTCGATAGTTTAGAAGTCTTAGGTTATATCCGCAAAAATGATGAAGGTAAATATGAATTAGCAGTGGACTTGGACAAGGAAAGACTGATGTTTATTAAGTAATAGAAAGAGGCTGGGAGAACTTCCTAGCCTCTGATTGAAGACAAAGTCATCTTAAAAACTTTCCTTAGGTGAGTGCGGACGTCAGCGAACTTCTAAGAAGTTCCATGACTTAGTTTTGAACCTAAAGTTTCAAAACTCCCGAGTGCTTGAAACGTAATGTTTCAAGCACTTTTCTCACAGCGGAAAGTTTTGGTGTTTTCTTGATTCATTTTAAAAATTTGAACTGATTTTTTCTAGATATGCCTCGCTTATTTTATTTTTAACTAGTTTGTTTACATTACAAGGCTAGGAAATTTTCCTAGCCTTGTTTCGTTTGATTAAAGATAACGTTCAGCGATGGCGGCGTCACCCGGATACTCTTCTTTAATGCCATTGACGATTTGGTAGCAGTCAGCTCCTTTTCCAGCGATAATGACAGCATCTTCAGGCTTGCTGGTAGTTGTCATAGCCCGTTGAATGGCTTGTTCGCGATCTGCGATTTTCTCTACAGGGCGCGTGATGTAACTACTAATCTCTTCAGCGATGGCCAAAGGATCTTCATAGTTGGGATCATCCGCTGTGAGGAAGACTCGGATCTCAGGATGTTCTTCTAAGAGTAAGCCAAAGTCTTTACGGCGACTCTCTCCTTTATTACCAGTTGATCCAAGGACCAGTGAAATGGTCCCCGTTTGATGGGTTTCAACAACAGAGAGCAGTTTTTTCAAGCTATCTCCATTATGGGCGTAGTCAATGAAGACCTTAGCACCGTTTTGCTGAGTCAAGACTTCCATTCGGCCAGGAACCCGCGTCTTGGCAATTCCTTTTTGGATGTCTTTAAGACTCGCTCCTAGGCGAAGGCAGGCGAGACCTGCAGCCACAGCATTTTCTTGGTTGAAGCGACCAATGAGTTGGATATCATAGTTTCCAGCTAATTTACCAGTAGCTGAGAAGCTGAAAGCTTTGGAGTTTTCAATTTGATTCTCAGACTGGCTACCATAGAAGTCGTGCTCCTGGTCCTCTACTTGTTCTTTCAAGACAGAGAAATGATCCATATCGCTATTGATGACAACAGCTTGGCTATTCTTCATGAGGAGACGTTTATGGTAGAAGTAGTCTTCAAAGGTTGGATGTTCAATCGGTCCAATATGGTCAGGGCTGATGTTGAGGAAGACACCAACATCAAAGGTCAGACCGTAAACCCGTTTCACTAGATAAGCTTGACTGGAAACTTCCATAATGAGGTGGGTCCGATCATTGGCTACTGCCTGGGCCATCATAGCAAAAAGATCCAAACTCTCTGGTGTTGTCAGGGTTGATTTAAAGAAGTTTTTACCATCCAGTGTCGTATTCATGGTAGACAGCATAGCTGGTCGGTGGCCTTGTTCCAAAATATGGTAAGCAAAGTAGGCCGCTGTTGTCTTTCCCTTGGTCCCTGTGAAAGCTAATAATTTTAATTGTTTCTCAGGGTGCCCATAAAACTCCATGGCAATTAAGCTCATGGCTTGCTTGATATCATTGACAAGAATGGCGGGGATACCAACTTCATAATCTTTTTCAGAGACATAAAAACCGAGCCCATTAGAAATAGCCTGTTCCAGGTATTCTTTTTTGAAGTTCGCCCCTTTGACAAAAAAGAGGGTGCTAGCAGACACCTTACGGCTATCATAGCTAATGGCATCAAAACTTGTTCCTTCTAGATGGTAATGGTATTCACCATTCATTAGAACTTCTCGGAAATTTTGGTCATGTTTTAAAATGTTGAGGGTTTGTTCAATTGTAATCATAAAACTATTGTAAACCGAAAGTCTGAATTTTACAAGTAACATGGAAAAGTTTATAATGAAGAGAAGAAGAAACGAAAGAGGACGTTTATGAGTCACGAACAAAATGACCAGCAAGCCCAGATGCTTCGCGGGACTGCCTGGATGACAGCCAGCAATTTTATCAGCCGTTTGCTAGGAGCCGCTTATATTATTCCTTGGTATATTTGGATGGGAAAATATGGGCCACAAGCCAATGGTCTTTTTACAATGGGCTACAATATCTATGCTTGGTTTCTCTTGATTTCGACAGCCGGAGTACCCGTAGCTGTTGCCAAGCAAGTAGCCAAATACAATACCCGAGACCAAGCCGATCATAGCTTTGCTTTGATTCGAGGATTCTTGAAATTCATGGGAATTCTAGGCCTTGGATTTGCCATTCTCATGTATCTTTTATCTCCTGTCTTTGCTAGCCTTTCAGGTGGTGGAAAAGAGCTCGTTCCGGTCATGCAGAGCCTTTCTTGGGCTGTCTTGATCTTTCCTTCGATGAGCGTTATTCGTGGTTTTTTCCAAGGTTTTAACAACATGAAACCTTACGCCATTAGCCAGATCGCAGAGCAAGTCATCCGGGTCATCTGGATGTTGCTCACGACCTTCTTCATTATGAAGATTGGCTCAGGAGATTATGTGCAGGCTGTGACGCAGTCGACCTTTGCTGCCTTTATCGGGATGGGAGCGAGCCTTCTGGTGCTCTTTTATTACCTTGCAAAGACAGGCTTGCTCACATCTATTTTTAGAAAGCAAGAGGAAAGTGAGGGAATCGATACTCGTGCGCTTCTCATGGATACTATCCGTGAAGCCATTCCTTTCATCATAACTGGTTCTGCCATTCAGCTCTTTCAAATTGTCGACCAGATGACCTTTATCAATGTCATGTCTTGGTTTACAGATTATAGTCAGAAACAGCTGATGGTCATGTTTAGTTATTTCTCTGCTAATCCAAACAAAATCACCATGATCTTGATCGCAGTAGCGACTTCGATTGGGGGAGTAGGGATTCCACTGTTGACAGAGAATTATGTCAAGGGCGATCTAAAAGCTGCAGGCAAGCTCGTACAGGATAACTTGACCATGTTGCTAGCCTTCCTGCTTCCAGCTACCTTTGGTGCAGTAGCAGTCGCAAAACCACTTTATACAGTATTTTATGGGCAACCAGATGACTTGGCTTTGGGACTCTTTATCGTAGCGATGTTGCAGACGGTGATTTTGGGTCTTTACACAGTCTTGTCCCCAATGATTCAAGCTCTCTTCCAAAACCGCAAAGCTATTCGCTACTTCCTCTATGGAGTAGTGGTGAAATTGGTCCTCCAAATTCCATTTATCCTGGTCTTTCGTTCTTATGGGCCGCTTTTGTCAACGACCATTGCGTTAATGGTGCCAATTGTTCTCATGTATCGGGAGATCCAAAGCATTACTCAGTTTAATCGGACCATCGTCTTCAAGCGGACCTTGCTTGGTTCTATCCTGACTGTGGTAATGCTACTTGGAGTCTTGATTGCAGGCTTGATTTTGGGCTGGATTTTCCCACCAAATGGCCGTGTATCGAGCATGATTTTTATCATCGTCATTGGTGGCATAGGAGTTGCTATATATGGAGCCTTAGGATTATGGCTACGATATTTTGACCGCTTTATCGGAGGTCAAGCTGCACGTCTCAGACAAAAATTCCGGATTAAATAAATCAAAGGCTGGACATAAATGACCAGCCTTTTCTTATAGTTTGAAACTATAGCTAGGTCTTGAAAATGGGAAAACCGCTCTCCTCATAATAGTGATAAAATAGTAAGCAGTTAGATTAATTGATTATCGGAGGGCAATATGAGTAAAAAACGCAATATCAATACGATTTTGGCACAGGCAGGAATCAAGTCAGATCAAGCGACGGGAGCTTTGACGACTCCGTTGCATTTTTCAACAACTTACCAACACCCAGAATTTGGTCAGTCTACAGGTTTTGACTATACCCGTACAAAAAATCCAACACGCGCAACAGCTGAGAAGACTTTGGCAGCTATCGAAAGTGCAGACTATGCTTTGGCGACAAGTTCTGGAATGTCAGCGATTGTGCTTGCTTTTAGCATTTTCCCCGTTGGTACAAAAGTCTTAGCCGTTCGTGACCTTTATGGAGGCTCTTTCCGCTGGTTTAACCAACAAGAGCAAGAAGGCCGCTTCTCTTTCACCTATGCCAATACAGAAGAAGAACTGCTCCAATACCTAGAAAAGGATCAAGTAGATGTCCTCTATATTGAAACACCAACTAATCCATTGATGTTGGAATTTGATATTGATCATTTAGCCAAATTGGCCCATGCAAAAGGTTCCAAAATCGTGGTGGATAATACCTTCTATAGCCCTATTTACCAACGCCCAATTGAAGAGGGTGCTGATATTGTTCTTCATTCAGCAACCAAGTACCTAGCTGGTCACAACGATGTCTTGGCTGGTGTTGTCGTGACAAATGATCCAGACCTGTATGACAAACTCTTTTACAATTTGAACACGACCGGTGCTGTTCTTTCCCCATTTGACAGCTATCTGTTGATCCGTGGGATCAAGACACTTTCGATTCGGATGGAGCGCTCGACAGAGAATGCTCGCAAGGTGGTCGAATTCTTGAAAACATCCCCTCAGGTTAAAGAAGTTCTCTACACTGGAAAAGGGGGAATGGTCTCCTTTAAAATTCAAGATGAGAAAAAAATTCCTAACTTTTTAAATTCTCTTCAAGTCTTTACCTTTGCAGAAAGTCTGGGCGGAGTGGAGAGCTTGATCACTTATCCGACTACTCAGACTCATGCAGATATCCCTGCAGAGGTTCGTCATTCATACGGCTTGACAGATGACCTGCTTCGTTTGTCTATCGGAATCGAAGATGCGGATGATTTGATTGACGATTTGAAACAAGCATTGGAGGCTTAAGATGACCAAATATGATTTCACGACTTTACCCAATCGCTTGACCCACCATACCTATAAGTGGAAAGAGACAGAGACGGATCCAGAGATCATTCCGGCTTGGATCGCGGACATGGATTTTAACGTCATTCCAGAAGTGCGAGAAGCGGTAATTGGCTATGCTGATCAAATGGTCTACGGCTACACCTATGCCTCAGATAGCCTTTACCAGTCTATCCTTGATTGGGAAAAAAATGAGCACGGCTATTCCTTTGACAAGGAAGCGATCGTCTTTATCGAAGGTGTTGTGCCAGCTATTTCAACAGCCATTCAGGCCTTCACCAAGGAAGGGGATGCTGTCTTAATCAATACGCCAGTCTATCCCCGTTTGCACGAAGCGTCAAGCTCAATCGTCGAAAATTGATCGAAAATTCAGTAGTTGAAAAAGACGGTCTTTTCCAAATCGATTTTGATCAGCTAGAAAAGACATTGTGGAGCAAGGGGTTAAACTCTATGTTTTGTGCAATCCACAATCCTGGGCAATAGGGATCGTGAGGTCTTGGAAAAATTGGCCACCTCTGCCATAAACATGGGGTCCTACTCGTTTCAATGAGACTCAAGATTTGGCCTTGTTTAGCCACCGTCATATCGGCTAACACAGTTGACCCAAGCTTTAGAGACTTTAGTTGATCTTAACCAGTGCGACCAAGACTTTCAATATTGCAGGAACAAAAAATTCTTATGTGGTTATTGAAAATCCAAAGCTTCGCACAGCTTTTAAACAGCGGCAATTGGCCAATAACCAACATGAAATCTCAGGCTTAGGCTATATTGCTACAGAAGCAGCTTATCGCCATGGCAAACCTTGGTTGACAGAGCTCAAGCAAGTCTTTGAAAAACACATTGACTATGTTGTAGATGAATTGCAGGAAAAGACCAATATCCGAGTCATGAAGCCCCAAGGAACCTATCTTCTTTGGTTGGACTTTTCAGCCTATCCTTATACCGATGATGAGCTGCATGCTAAAATTCATGACCAAGCCAAATTGATTTTGAACCGTGGAACAGATTTTGGAAAAGAAGGAAACTTGCATGCTCGCCTCAATGTAGCAGCCCCTTTCACCCTCATTGAAGAAATCACCAAACGCTTGGTGGAAACTTTTTACAAATAAGTGTTGACTTTCTGTGAGAAGGAGTAAAATAAACTCGAAATACGGTAGGTGAGGCTACCACAAGGATACGGATGACTACCGCAAAGCAGTGGAGACACTACTCGTTGGTCAACAGTCCTGATCGAAAAGGTCAAGACTAAGCTCATTTCATTGCCTTGCGGAGCCAAAGTTTTGGACGGTCAGTTTTTTAGAGTTTTGATTGAAAATAAATGACGAGTTTCATGAGTCCTATTGATCGAGGGTAGACTCTTTTTGATGCCTTACCAAGAAGAGAAAGGAGAGAGCTATGATACAAATCGACGATCATCCGAACCGCACCGAACCAGCCAATCGCTGATTTGTGTCGTAGGGACTCAAAAGTGATTGGCTCCTGATTGAAAAGGAGATACTAATGCAAACAAATAAGAAAGACTTATTGCTCTTCAACCACTTGAAAGCACCTTACAAAACCAGTGCCCTTGGTTTAGTTGACGATCAAGTAGAAGAAAAACCGCGATGCCTATGGCGAAATGTCATCACCAAAGGCCAAGAAGATTCCATCCTCAAAAAGATCTATGAATCGATTATCAACCCCTTTACAGTGATTTTGTTGGTCATTGCGCTGGTTTCCTTCATCACCAATGTCTGGCTAGCGAAGCCAGGTGAGCAGGACCCAACGACCTCTATCATCATTGTGACCTTGGTCTTGATCTCTGGTGGGATCCGCTTCATTCAAGAATTGCGGAGCGACAAAGCAGCTAGCAACTTATCACGTATGATTGTCAATACAGCAACCGTTCTGCGTGATGGATCAGAACAAGAAATTCCTATTGATGAAATCGTTGTCGGAGATGTGATCAAACTGAGTGCCGGTGATATGATCCCAGCTGATGTGGTCTTGATTGATTCCCGTGACTTCTTTGTCCAACAATCTGGTCTCACAGGGGAAAGTGATGCTGTTGAAAAGGTTTGTCTCAGAAAAGCTGACAGTCAAAATCTAGATAGTCTTTTGGAGAGTGAAAGCTTGGCCTTCATGGGGACCAATGTCATCTCCGGCCGGGCGACCGCCTTGGTCTTGGTCGTGGGGGATGAAACCATGATGGGCGCCATTGAGCAAACTATCAACACCTATGACGAACCAACCTCATTTGAGAGAGAAATGAATACCATTTCTTGGCTTTTGATTCGGCTCATGTTAGTCATGGTGCCCGTCGTCTTTGTGATCAATGGCCTAACAGACGGTGACTGGTTAGAAGCAGGTGTCTTTGCCCTCAGTGTTGGGGTTGGTTTGACTCCTGAAATGTTGCCGATGATTATTACAGCGAGTCTTGCTAAGGGCTCTATCATCATGGCTAAGGAAAAAGTCGTTATCAAAAAACTCAATGCCATCCAAGACCTTGGGGCTATCGATATTTTGTGTACAGATAAGACAGGTACCTTGACCCAAGATGAAATCGTTTTGGAGTATCCGCTTGATATCCATGGCGATTTGGAT
>JBKXCY010000066.1:0-7694 GCA_046994005.1 Streptococcus sp. | reverse complement strand
GATATGGTATTTCTGTCGGTTGGCAACGGGAGATTGGGATTTGGAATATGGCAGTCCTTGTGATCTTGATTGCCGTCAATCTCAAATACGATTGGTTTTATCTTCGGACGGTACTAGTGGCCTTGATCATCGGTGGGCTTGGAATTGGGACCAATCATCTTTTCAGTTATTTTCACTATCATCTGCCGGTCAATGGGATTGGTGCGCTTGAAAATTATCTCCTTGTCCTTGGTTGGATTGTGGGCTGGAGAATAGAGAATTCACGAATCAAGAAGAGGTAAGAAGGAGCAGTCGAAGGGCGGCTCTTTTTTCATCTTCAGTTTTTTCTTGACAAAGTTTGTGAAAAGGCTTACAATGGATTTGTTGAGTTTCCTGAAAAGGAAAATGCAAATCATGGAAATATAAAGGAGATTATCCTATGGCTACTATGAAAGCAGCTCGCTGGCATGCAGCAAAAGACGTTCGTATCGAAGAAGTGGAAGTACCTGAAGTACAACCACATCAAGTAAAAGTGGCAGTTAAGTTCACAGGGATCTGTGGGACGGACTTACATGAATATTTGGATGGACCGATCTTCATCCCAACTGAAGAACATGTGTATTCTGGTCAAAAAGCACCGGTTACTTTGGGACATGAATTCTCTGGTGAAATTGTAGAAGTCGGAAGTGATGTGACTCGTGTCAAAGTTGGGGATCGTGTCACTATCGAACCAATTCTTGCAGAGCACAATTTGATTGGTGATTATAACCTTGATCCAAACTTGAACTTTGTCGGCCTTGCTGCAGATGGTGGTTTTGCCAAATATTGTGTCCTTGACGGTGATCTTGTCCATGTGATTCCAGATAGCTTGAGCTATGAACAAGCTGCGCTTACAGAACCTGCAGCTGTAGCTGTTTATGCCGTTCGTCAATCGGCATTGAAAGCTGGGGATACAGCCGTTATCTTTGGTTTGGGTCCAATCGGTCTTTTGATTGTTGAAGCCCTTCGTGCAGCAGGAGCATCAAAAATCTATGCGGTTGAATTATCTCCTGAACGCCAAGCGAAAGCGGAAGAATTGGGCGCAATCGTTGTTCGTCCAGAAGAAGGAGAAACAATCGTCGAAGCCATCCATCGTTTAACAGGTGGTGGAGCAGATGTTTCTTATGAAGTGACTGGAGTTCCAGTTGTTTTAGGTCAAGCCTTGGCAGCTGTTCATAAAGCTGGGGAATGTATGGTCGTATCTATCTGGGAACGTGAAGCCAGCATCAATCCAAATGAATTCGCTATCCAAGAAAAATCTCTTAAAGGAATTATTGCCTACCGTCATATTTTCCCTAAAGTATTGGAATTGATGGAACAAGGCTACTTCTCTGCTGAAAAATTGGTTACCAAGAAAATTAAATTGGAAAATATCGTTGAAGAAGGATTTGTTGAATTAACACAAGATAAATCTCAAATCAAGATCTTGGTTCAACCTGAATAAGCGAATAAATTTATATGAAATATATGAGGCTGAAACGTTTCGTTTCGGCCTTTTATGATACAATAAAAGTAAGGAACAGATTTAGGAGGGGACTATGTCAAAGACGATGAAAGGAACACTTATGACCTTGATCGCTGGGATCGCTTGGGGCTTGTCAGGAGCTTGTGGACAATACCTGCTGGCTCATGGATTTACAGCAATTGGTTTGACAACGATTCGTTTAGTGTTTTCAGGGGCTGTACTACTGCTTCTTGCTTATCTAGCAGACCAGGAAAAAGTAAAGGCCTTTCTAAGAGACCGCTCGTCCTACCTTCCCTTGCTCTTATTTGCTTTTTTAGGGTTGTTAATGACCCAATTGACTTATCTAGAAGCGATTGATGCGACTAATGCAGGTACTGCAACTGTTTTTCAATATCTCTGTCCCATTGTAGTTTTGGCCTATTCTTGTGTTAAGGACCGAGTAGCTCCGACAGTATCTGAAATCTTTTCGATGGTCTTAGCGATCGCAGGGACCTTTCTCATTGCAACCCATGGTCAACTCAATCAATTAGCAATCACTCCTAAAGGACTAGTTTGGGGACTGGTTTCTGCCTTTGCCTATGCCCTCTACATTATTCTGCCTATTCAATTAATTCAAAAATGGGGCAGTATGTTGGTGATTGGTATCGGTATGCTGATTCCAGGACTTGTGATGATTCCCTTCACAGGAAGAAGACTCTTTCATGGCCAATATAGCATGGACAATCTGATGGGCTTAGTTGGCTTGGTGGTGATTGGGACCATATTTGCCTATACGATCTTTTTGAAAGGAACGAGTCTGATCGGTGCAGTTAAAGGAAGTCTTCTTGCAGCTATGGAACCTATTTCAGCAGTTTTCTTTTCTTTTATCATTATGGATGAACATTTCTTTGCCATTGATTTTATAGGGATGGCCATGATCCTCCTTGCAGTTCTCTTGATTTCCCTCAAGGATTTCATGATTCAAAAAGAAAAAGGCATCTTGTAAAATCAAGACCAATCATATTTTAGTAAAAAGGTTGAGATGAAGGTCTTGGCCTTTTTATGATAGGGAAGAGTTATCACTATATAGCGTATACATAGATAGAAAAAGATGTTAAAATAGAACAAAACTTTTTTAAGGAGATAAGGATGAAAAAGATTTTTAAATGGACCCTATTTGCTGTGGCGACATTGAGTCTAGTAGCTTGTGGCACCACTGCTCAAAAGACAAATTCGCAGCAATCAAAGACGGAAAAAGCGGCGAAAAATTCAGCATCTGACGGTCAAGTAGAGCTGAGCCTAAAAGGAGGGCAATACATCAAACCGCCTGTCCTCAATGACTCAGAAGACGGCACTTATTTGGCCCTTCAATTAGAATTTAAGAATGTTGCTAAAGAATCTATTAACGTGTCAGATTCAGATATCACCATTTACGATGCGGAGAATAACAAGGTCAAATTGCAGTCAGGAATTTATGACCAAACGGAAGCCTTCCAATTGCTCAAGAGTGATCAGTTGGCCCAGGATAAAAAATTAACCGGCTATATTGTCTTCCCAGTCGAAAAAGGCAAAAAATACGAAGTGCAGTATGAACGAAAAACCTATAGCTCTGATAAAAAAACGAAGCCTCTAAAATTTGCGGTGGATTCTTCTCAGTATGAGGACAAGGTGGAAGATTCCACCCTTCTAGCTGATGAATACATCAATCAAGTTTACTTTAGTGGCCAACGAAAGGTCAAAAAGGATGATGCTTTTGTTTTGGGAACTGATTTGAAAAAGGAAGCCAGTGATTTCCGTGCGAAATTTGCGGCTGATTTTACTCGTAAACTACACGATTACCAATTCCCAGAAGAAGAAGTGACCCAGTTTATCGATGCTTATGAAAAGGAAAATGCAAAGCGCGCTAAATTAACCTATAAGGTTAAACAATATCTCCCGGACAAGGTGGTCATTAGTCTAAATCCTGAGACTGTCAGCATGGAAAAGACGATTTTAAACCACATGCAGACCTTCTATCAAGAACATCGGAAAGATTATTCGAGTATCATTGAGGCCAATCAGGCTCAAAACAAAGCCTATAGAGAGGAAATGATGGCTTCTCTTGCGGATCGCCCCTTGACGACGCCGGATCGATACGACTACCAGTTGACCTTTGTTAAGAAAGATGGCAAATGGGAAGTGGAAAAAGCCTATAATAGTGATAGCTTTATGGAAAAATTCGAGGGAAATCTTTCTTAATCATGAAGAAGACACTCCTAGGACAGAAATCTAGGAGTGTTTTTTGTCTATAGTTTGAAACTATATCAAAACCCAAGAAACAAGAATTAGACGGAAACACCTATTAGTGATAAAATAATTTTAAGTTTGAAAGGAGATGAAGGCTCGTGTCTTTTTCTTATGAAGAGTTAGCAGAGATTCGCCACTATATCCACCAACACCCTGAATTGTCTGGTCAAGAATACCAGACAACCGCCTTTCTAAGGGAACGTTTGGAAGAGTTGGGGATTCGTATTTTAGAGAGTGGATTAAAAACTGGTCTGATTGCAGAAATTGGGTCTGGCCAACCAGTGGTGGCGCTACGTGCAGATATCGATGCCCTTCCAATTTTGGAACAAACAAATCTGCCCTACCAAAGTCAACATCCAGGTGTCATGCATGCTTGTGGTCACGATTTTCATCAAACCAGTCTTCTAGGAGCAGCAGCTCTTCTCAAGGAAAAAGAAGACCAGCTGGAAGGAACAATACGCTTGATCTTTCAACCGGCAGAAGAAATTTCAGAAGGTGCTTCTGACGTTCTAGCAACAGGACTGTTGGAGGATGTTCAAGGAATTATTGGATTTTCACAACATTCCCCAGCTTAAAGCAGGGCAACTTGCCTTGAATGCTGGAGCTATGATGGCAGGGGTTGAGAAATTCAAGGTTACCGTGACAGGGGTTAGTAGCCATGCTGCGAGACCGGATTTGGGAGTTGATACGGTAACAGCTGTCACAACCATGGTTCAGAATGTACAATTATTAATTTCACGGACCATTTCTCCCTTTGAAACAGCTGTTTTATCGATTACGCATCTAAATGTGGGTTCAACCTGGAATGTACTCCCAAAATCAGGCTATTTTGAAGGAACGATTCGCTCCTTTAATCCGAGTGTGCAAAGAGAGTTGAAGGAACATTTCATTTCGATCATTCGTCATATAGCAAAAAGCCTGGAAGTGGATGTGGCTTTTGAGTGGGGAGTGACCCCGCCTGTTACCTTTAATGATGAGGAATTGACCAAAGTCGTTTGGGAAGCTTCACAAGGTTTGGCTGAAGTGATCCCAGCGAATCCTTCTACAGCTGGAGAAGACTTCGCCTTTTACCAAGAGCGAATTCCTGGAGTCTTTGCCTTTATCGGTTCAAATGGAGAACCGGATGCGCCAGACCTCCATCATGATCACATGACCATCGATGATGCAGCCTTTCAGGTGTCGGTTCCCTATTATGTTGAAAATGCGCAAGCTTTATTGCGGTATTTTAAAGAAAAATAAGTGTGATAAAGAAAAACTATCACCTCCATAAAAAATATATATTAGGCAAGTGAATGCTTTTCTGGTAAAATAAAAAAATACTTTTAAAATGGCGTTTTATGTGCCTGAAACGAATAAGGAGATCCTATGAATCTAAAAAAAGTGATTAAGTATTCTGCTTTAGGATTAGTTGCAGTCCTTGCAACCAGTGCTTTAGTAGCATGTTCATCTGGCAAATCAGCCAGTGGGAAGAAAACCATTGAAGTTGGGACTGTTGGAACAACCAAACCCTTCTCTTATGAAGAAAAAGACGGCAAGCTAACTGGTTATGAAATCGAAGTATTGCGTGAAATCTTTAAAGGTTCAGACAAATACGAAGTGAACTTTAACAAGACAGAGTGGTCTTCAGTCTTTGCTGGCTTAGATAGTGACCGTTTCCAAATCGGTGCCAACAACATCAGCTACTCAAAAGAGCGGGAAGAAAAATACCTCTATCCAAATCCATATGCTCGTAATCCACTAGTATTGGTCGTACCAAAAGATTCTTCTATTAAATCTTTGGATGACATTGGTGGCAAGAAAACAGAAGTTGTTCAAGGAACATCTACTGCTAAACAATTAGAAGATTACAATAAAAAACATTCAGATAAACCAACCGACTTGCAATACACAGATGGAACGATTCAAACCATCATGGCTAATCTAGCGGATGGTCGTACAGATTACAAGATCTTCGAACGGATCTCAGTAGATACTATCATTCGTGATCAAGGCTATGACAACTTGAAGGTTATCGAGCTTCCAAGCGACCAACAACCTTATGTGTATCCAATTATTGCAAAAGAAGATAAAGACCTTCAAAAATTTGTCAACAAACGTATCAAGGAACTCTATGACAATGGAACCCTTGAAAAACTGTCTAAAAAATACTTTGGTGGAGTTTATCTACCAGAAGCAAAAGATATTAAAGAATAATATTTAAATAAAGGAGACTTCAAAATGAAATTGAAAAAAATTCTTGGTTTAACAGCTCTTGCAGCTATTGCAACATTTGCTCTTGCAGCATGTGGTTCTTCAAAATCATCTAGCAAAGATGGTGAAACAACTGTAAAAGTAGGTGTCATGACTTTGAGCGACACTGAAAAAGCTCGTTGGGATCAAGTTCAAAAGAACTTGGATGACGCTAAAACAGGGATCAAATTGGAATTCACTCAATTTACAGACTACTCACAACCAAACGTGGCTGTAAAAGATGGTAGCGTGGATATCAATGCTTTCCAACACTATAACTTCCTTGATAACTGGAACTCTAAAAACGACAATGCCCTTGTTGCAGTAGCAGATACGTACATCGCTCCAATCCGTCTTTACTCTGGTACAGAAAACGGTAAAAACAAATACACTTCAATTAAAGAAATTCCTAAAGGTGGAACAATCGCTGTACCAAATGACCCAACAAATGAAAGCCGTGCCTTGTATGTCTTGCAATCAGCTGGTTTGATTAAATTGGATACCAAAGATGGTCAATTGGCAAACGTGTCAAACATTAAAGAAAATCCAAAAGATTTGAAGATTTCTGAATTGGATGCTTCACAAACACCATCTGCTCTTCCATCAGTAGATGCTGCAGTCATCAACAATACCTTCGTTCGTGAAGCAGGCGTTGATTTCAAAAAAGCTATCTATGTTGAAAAGAAAGACAACAACTCAAAACAATGGTACAACGTGATCGCTGCTAAGAAAGATTGGGAAAAATCTGATAAAGCAAAAGCAATCAAAGAAATCATCAAAGCCTATCACAAAGACAATGTGAAGAAAGTGATCGAAGAATCTTCAGAAGGAATGGACCAACCAGTCTTCTAAGATTTGATCTCAAGTGTATGAAGGAGGTGGAGAAGCAATTCTCTACCTCTTATCGTGTATTAGGAGGAATGCATGCCTTTTGCAACAGAAGCGGAACAAATCCGTAAATTTGAAAATGATGAGGTCGCACAACATTATTTTGAAGTGTTGCGAACCTTGATTTCAAAAAAATCCATCTTTGCCCAACAAGTTGGTCTCAAGGAAGTAGCCAACTATTTGGGGGAAATTTTTACAGCTGCAGGAGCCAAAGTCGAAGTGGATGATAGTTACACAGCACCTTTTGTGATTGCCAAATTTTTCTCGCCAAATCCTGAAGCCAAAACCATCATTTTTTATAACCACTATGATACGGTACCAGCTGATGGAGACCAACCTTGGACGGGAGACCCATTCACCTTATCAGTTCATTATGGAACCATGTACGGTCGAGGGGTTGATGATGACAAGGGGCATATCACGGCTCGTCTCACAGCTCTTCGAAAATACATTCGTGAAAGTGGCGATTTGCCAGTCAATATCACCTTTATTATCGAAGGGGCAGAGGAGTCTGCATCGACGGACTTGGATAAATACTTGGCCAAACACAAGAAACACTTGCGTGGGGCAGACCTCTTAGTCTGGGAACAAGGTACCCGAAATAATCAGGGACAGTTGGAAATTTCCGGTGGTAGCAAGGGGATCGTCACCTTTGATATGGTGGTGAAGAGTGCAGAAGTGGATATCCATTCCAGCTATGGCGGTGTGGTAGACTCTGCTTCCTGGTATTTGTTAAATGCCATCGCAAGCCTACGTGGCAAAGAAGGCCGAATCTTGGTAGATGGGATTTACGATCAGATCCAAGAACCCAATGAACGCGAGCTAGCTT
>JBKXCY010000065.1:0-8124 GCA_046994005.1 Streptococcus sp. | reverse complement strand
AATTTACTTTAAATCGTATTTCCAGTCTTCTCCATCTTGGTAGTAGAAAAATTCAGACAGGTCTTCTTCAAGAAAGATACGAAGCATATCCTCCATATCTAAGGAGAGGTCTAGATTTGGCAATTCTTTCAGGTTCTCCCACCAGACTTCCCCCTCTTCAGAGGATATTAAGTCTCCGTCAAACTTTTCTGTCTTATAAAAGTGAACTACATAACGAATGCCGTCTTCCACCCAATCTTTCATTCCACAAATCTGAGGAGAAGCAATCCTTAAGCCAGTTTCTTCCTTCACTTCACGGATTACTGCTTCCGTAAATGATTCTCCTGCTTCGACATGACCACCAGGAAAGGTTATGCCTGGCCAATCTTCTTTTTTACGATCCATAACAAGAACTCTATCGCCGTCTCTTACCATACAAAGATTTGTAAACTCAACAGTCTCATTCATACAAATACTTCCTAACTATGTTAGTCTTTTTCTTTAAGGATAGGATAAACAATCTCTACCCTATTCTTCTTTTAGTTGCACTTGCGTATAGGCTAGCAGGTCACCTAGGTGCCTCTTATCTTTCCGAAACATCGTCATTACCAGTAGCAAAACTGCGAGGAGAGTCGCCGAAATAGAGAGGATAATGGATAATCCATCAAAATTACTATAGAAGCCATGAATTGTGCCCATATGACCGAGTTGCCAAGGTAAAAATTTAATGGTGTTTCTGATTAAGCTAGCTTGCACTGTTTTTTTCTGGTAGACCAGCTCAAGTCCTGCTTTTCCCTTCCCAAAACTCCCATCTTTTGCATAATCCAAGTATGTGAACAGGAGGGTGATTGGCAAAATAGAGGTTAAAAATACAAGCCACTGCGACTGAATTTCTGTAAACTCTGGGACACCATTAAAAAAAATGATGTAAATAAGCATCGAACCTATAAACAGAAGAACTAAATAAGCTAGAATGAAAAGATAATCGAATAGAAATTCCATCATTCTTTTTTTAAACGAAATAGGATTGATTGCTAACATCTTCATCACCGTCTCCCCCTTTCTCATCTCCCATTATAATATAAGGGCACGAATAAAGAAACCATTTATAAAAAAAGACTGAAATAACTCAATTTCAGTCTTCTTTCTTACTAATTTTCCCTATAAATAACAAAGCCATTTGGCTGAATGATCAAGCGATCATGGGAAATGCTCCCAAGGCTGATCAGATCTGCCTGTCCTCTTTCTAAGACAACGTCTTTCTTCGACTGGTTAAAATAGGCTTTGAGCATCTGACCCTCATATTGCCATTCTACTACCACCACATCCGGCTCCACTTCTTCTAGACTCACTTTACCATACTGAATCATGCCTGCTACTTCTTTTCGGAGCTGGATCAAGTCCTTCATAAAGTTTAGCATGTCATTATCAGCTGCCACGCGCTCCCATGGCATGACACGGCGACAATCTGGGTCTGGACCACCGATGAGGGCTAGCTCCGTTCCATAATAAATACAGGGCGTTCCTCGTTGCAGATAGAGGAAGGCCAGAGCAGACTTGACAGACTGAAGATCCCCTTTGGCCGTCGTCAGGATGCGCTCTGTATCATGGGAGTCCAAGAGGTTAAACATGACCTCAGAGATCTGCTGCCTGTAGTATATAGACTGGCTATTGATCTCCCAAATGAAGCGTTGCGTCTCCTTATGCCCCCTCAGGAAATAATCCTTGATACTTTCAGAGAGAGGATAATTCATCACCGCATGGAACTCATCACCCTTGAGCCATGGTTGGGACGAATGCCAGATTTCTCCGAGGATATAGAGATCCGGCTTCTTGGCTAAGACCGCCTTACGGAAATCCCGCCAGAATTGATGGTCAATTTCATTGGCCACATCCAGTCGCCAAGCATCAATATCAAACTCTTCAATCCAGTAAGTCGCAACCTTCAAGAGATAGGCCTTCACCTCAGGATTAGCCGTATTGAGCTTAGGCATAAAGCCCGCAAAGGCAAAAGTATGGTAAGACAAGTCGCGACTATTCCACAGATTTTCTGAGGAGACAGGAAACTCTTTAATATGGAACCAGTCCTTGTAAATCGAATCCTCCCCGTATTTGACCACATCCTGCCATTGGGGTGAATCATAACCAATATGGTTAAAGACGGCATCCAGCATAATCTTCATCCCACGCGCATGGGCCTCTTTCACTAGCTGGCGGAAGGTCTCCTTATCACCAAAATGGCGATCAATTTCAAAATAGTCAATGGTATCGTACTTGTGATTGCTCGGCGATTCAAAAATAGGACAAAGGTAAAGCCCTGTGATCCCTAACTCCTGCAAGTAGTCCAGATGATCGATGATCCCTTGTAAATCTCCACCAAAGAAATCCAATACTTGAGGAGCAATAGAGGCATCCCAAGGACGAACACCTTCTGGTGAAATGGCTGGATTCCCATTGGCAAAGCGCTCAGGAAAGATTTGGTACCAAACCGTCTGCGCCACCCAATCTGGAACAGCACACCCATCAATCTCATGGATAAAAGGAAGCTTAAAACCGTTCATGACAAAGTCTAGGTTCTCCTTGGTGTAGGCTACCACACCCCGGTCTCCGTACAAGATCTTCTCTCCCGCTGTGTCCTCTAATTCAAAGAGGTACTGGATCCGGGCATGGCGGACAGATACCGACACTTGCCAATAATCAAAGAGGTCGTCTGTCGTCACCTTGTACATTTCCTTAGTTACCTCATAAAGATCCTCTATAAAAATAAAGGGATCCCCATAGTGCAAGACAATCCGTTTGATATCCTCTTTCTTGGTCCGGATGCGAATATGGAGCTGGCCATCTTTATAAAGATAGGCGTACTCCGATTCAGGCCGGTGATAAATCGCTGTTAATTCCATCTGTCTCGACTCCTACGATACTCTCTTTTCTTCATTTACCAATTTATGCAAACGATTCCATAAACTATTTCTAGTATACAACTTTATGAAAAGGTTTGCAAGATGCTGAGAGATCATTTTAGATTACTAGCTTTTTAAGATTGTAATGCAACACAAAAAGCCCAGTGATTGGGCATAAAAATCTTTATTGAATTATTCTTAATGAACCAATTATGAAATAGTTATTTCAAGATTTCTATAAAAAAACGTCCGCCTTGTCACATCAAAGAGAGGTGGGCGATCCTATTAATTATATTGTACAGTTTTTACTAGATAATTCAAGTATTATTCATATTTTTAACATTTACTAACGCAATTATTCATACAATCAGAAAATTAAACCTACAAGTATAGTTCAAAAATAGATCATTCTAGTTTGCGATTTCCAGAATGGCCTCTTCTCTCAGTCGCTCCACGTCTTCTACCGTGGGATGCCATCCTTCAATCATATTGGTGCTCAGAGCAAACCAGACGCTCTTAAAAACCTTTTTGTTGTCAAAAATCACACCCATAATCATCATTTTTTCTTGATCTACATCTACGGTCATATTCTACCTCCGTCCTATTATTATAGCATATTTTCAATCATTTTAGTTCTCCTATTTAGTACTTACCCTATACAAAAAGCCCAACAATTGGGCTTTCTCATCATCTAAATAACTGATAATTATTCCTTACTCGTATGCCTTTTTCCAAGACTTAACGCTTGCTCTTCTGACATTTGAACCACCTTAGAAAAATTAGTATTGCGAGGCATACTGTCCAAAGAGTACCAATAAACATCCGCACTCCCATTTCTGGCTACATAAACTACTGGAGCCAGTTGACGAGTTGGTGCTGCAGGCTCTACAGGTTGAACGGGCTGTGCAGGTACTGCTGGCTGACTCGATTGAGGAGCTTGACTGGGTTGCGTCTCTACAGAAGGACTAGCAGGTTGAGGTTGACTACTTGGTTCTGTCGGCACTAAAGATGGCTTGGCAGTTCCCTTCAGATAGTCAATGGTCGCATTCTTAGAGTAGTTGTCCAAGGTAGCGGTGGTAATCCCATAAGCATCTACTGACTCTTTGGGACTACTTAAATTGATTGGTAGAAGGTTGCCATCTCGATCAATTCCTACATATTGCAAGGTCACCTGCCGAGGAATCAATTCATCCCCCGTATAGACTGGCGTCACCTTATAATCTAGCCAATAATTTTGGTGGGTGGCCAGCCAGCTATCGAGCCGTTTCTCGTAGTAGAGCATGCCTTCCACATTGCTATCCGCTGTCCCTTTATAATTCCCCGTATTGGTCCAAGCAGTTAGAGGAACCAGATTTTTCCCTTCATTGGTCAGACCGCTAAACTGATAGCCAATCAAATGCCCTCTATGGAACAACCAGGCCTTCTTTCCCTTGTTTCCATAAGCGATCTTATAATTATGCCAGCCAACCGGATTATAGTTAAGACGTGGTTCTCTTTTTTTCTTTGGCTCATCCTTGTCCTGAAGCTGAATATGAGCGGAGGTCGCACGACCCAAATGATCAAAATCACCTAGAACAAGCTGCTTATTGCCATTAAAAGGCAGTAGATGAAGACTCTGGTAATCGAGTCCAGTTTGCTGGGCTTGAACCCCTTGAACAACGACCAAGGACATAAAAACCGAGACGATCGCAACAATAACATTTTTCAAAAACCGTTTTGTAACCATAATAAACTCCCGTATTACTATCTAGTATTATTATAGCAGAAAAAACGGTTACAGACATAGAAGATGGGCAATTTCTTCTCCTATTCAATTAGATTTTATAATGAGTTTATTTTTACTTTAGATTTCTTTAGTGTATAAAATAATGATACACAACTTTTCTAAATCAATTTATATTCATACCACTCTTCGTCTACTTTCTGAAATCCCAAGGCCAAAAACATTCTTTGACTTTGAGTATTAAATGGATAAATTTGTGCAGAGACCTTTACCATTTTTTGCTCTTTCGCCAGCTGTATCATTTCAGAAACACATCGTCTTCCGATCTGTAAATTCTGATACTCTTTGCTGATAACTATAGAAAGTTCCGAGTTATCTTGAAGTGTCACATCTCCAACTAACACTCCTTCATATTGGATATAATAGCAAGAACCATGTGAAGTTAGGTAATCATACATTTTATGAAGTTTTGTTAGATTGTAAATCTGATCAGTATTATCCACTTGTTTGCAAACCTCACTATCTTGATACCAAAGAAGGGAGATGTCATCATTCCTATAATAAGGGATAAGAGTGATCTGTTCGTCTACTATTCTATTCATTCTTACTTTTTCTTTCATCATAAATGGTTTCTATTTCCATTTAGCTCTATCTTATCAGAAAAATAACCGGTCTTATTTCTGATGGATCTAATCCCGGATCACTTTGATTTTTCTTCTATTTGCAATGAAATTACTCAAGAAACTAATCATGGTAATCAGCCCAATGACAAGAGGGAAAATAAAAGTGAAATACATTTCAAAGCTTATCTTATTTTCTTGTAGCAATCCTGTTCTCCAAAGACCAATCGCAACAAAAATAGCTACTCCCATCACAATCAAGGTTTGAAGGAAAGTTCTTTTTAGCATCTTTTTCTTTGCCTCTCCTACTTCATCTTCTGAAACCTCATAGATGTCGAGTTCCAAACGATGAATCACTTGCTCTTGTTGGTACAGGGAGTAGCAAAATACTAAAAACGTGATCACACTGACATAATCCGTATTAAACATGAAACTGAGCAGGAATCCAAGGATAATTCCGGACATAAAGAGCATGTACATGTTGTTCCCAAAAGTACTCAATTCTTTTTCCTTGTATTCGTCAAGCTCACCTGTAATATCGTAGAAAGCTTTCACACATTTCAATTGCCAGTTTTTATTCATCATCATCGATCCTCCAAAATAAAGAATTCAAATCCGTCCCAAGCTCTTTTGCTAGATTAATACAGAGATCTAGGGAAGGGTTATACTTCCCATTCTCAATCATATTAATCGTTTGCCTGGAAACTCCAATACTTTTTGCCAAAGCCAATTGAGAAAGTCCAAGATTGACTCTGTATTCTTTCACACGGTTCACTTGGCACCTCCTAAATGTAAATGTGTCAAATATATTTGATACATTTATTTTACAATACTAGTTGCCGGATGTCAACTATATTTGACATCATTTCCTAAAACTATTTTCTCAACTTTAAAAGCATTAAAAAACGATAGACGTCTGTAGCTATCGTTGTGATTTCTTTTATATACTATCTAGAGGCTTCTTCCGATACTTCAATATTCCCCATCAACCAATTGGACATCTTTTTGCCCTTGTCTTTATAAGGGTTGGGAGGAAACAAGGTAAAAGGGGGAATGCTGGCATCTGGGAAAAATAGTTCTACGCTTATCGTTCGTTCGCGATTATGATTGACGTAGGCTGTAAAATAGATATGGTAATGTCCGCTCACATCACCACCATTATCATACTCTCCCCTAGCAGTATTTGGTAAGAGCGTCACAGATTCTATGCCCTGCTTTTCCTGGGCTAATTGTGTGATGATCTCACTCTTAATAGCAGCCTCATGATTTCTGACGAAATTCCCATCATCACTATATCCAGGATGCTCACTAAGAGAATAGAAAATAATAACCATCAGAAAAGGTAGGGAAACTAAAAAAATAATCAGCTTATTCGATTTTAACATGGGGGTTCCTCAATCTACTTATAAAAAATATTCACCCAATCCTGCTTTGCACTGAGTATACGAGCAACATACACTGTATGCTTCTCCATATAATAAAATGCGAGATAGTTCTCTATTGGCATATAACGATAGGGTTTTCCATCATTCGTCATCTCACCATAGCCCCGGCTTGATACCAGAGGACAGGCTTCTGGAAAGAGTTCTAGGGTCTCAAGAGCACTTAATAACAAATCAACTTTGCTGTCTGCAGCTTGCTGGCTATAAAAATTCACAAGAATATAGTCGTGAATATCACGCAAGTCCTGCTTAGCCCGATCTGCAAGAAAGACCTGATAGCGTTTCAACTTAGTCAAGACCAAATTCCTTTCTCACATCGGCTACAGAAGTAACTTTTCCTTGAGCGATTTCCTGGTGCCCCACTAAAATCTCCTTCTTCAAATCCTCAAAGGCCACTTGATACTGCGTGTTCTGCAAATCACTCGAAACAAAATCTTCTGGATCCACAGTCCCGTTGGCAATTTTTCGAAGTGCTGCATTTAGGACATCTGACACAGAAATTTTTTGATCCGCAAGCACCTCTTTTGTTTTCTGGTAAAACATCGCATCTGCTCGAAAATTCACTGCTTTCGTGTTTGCCATTTCTACCTCTCCTTTGTACATACAATTTGTATATACATACTACCATAAGATAGAGAGGGGAATCAAGTAAAAAATGGATTCTTCTTTCACTAAATCTAATTGAGGGATACCGAGAGTTAATCTATATTCTTTCTCGGGGGTCATCTGATACCTATTAGAATCAACAATTTAAGTAGATTCCACATCTTAATTTAACAACTCCAAGTAATTTTAGTCAATTATATTAGATATATTTTATTAAATTCTTTATAGTAAATTCCTATTTCTCTAGCCAAGAGAACGCTTGGTTTAACATCTCTTTTGTTTGTCCAATGATACACGGTCCATGAGAAATAATAATATTCTTAGGTTCCCATTTCTTTATTTTATGATAACTCTTCAATGCTTGTTTTTTACCAAATAAAAAAGTCATTCTTAAATCTCTTGGTGTTTTACCATTTGGATAGTGATTATCACCTATTTTTAACAGTAGCTTTTCAAAAATCGATAAATTTTCTGTTTCTATGTTTTCAATAAGATCCGTTAAAATTAGAGTTGAACTTTCAGTATGGAAAAAAACAACCTCTTTCACGTAAAAACTTCCCTCAAATGTTGTAAAACAAATTTCCTCGTTCCAATTGGCTTTCTCTAGTTCATGACCATAATATAAATTCATTCCCGATTTTCCGGCACGCTTTTGAACACCACTAGCTAGCCATACTTCTGCTTCCGGAAATAGTTCGTGCCACTCATTTATATAACTATAATGTAAGACATTGGGTGCAATAAGGTGTTTTACCTCACCTAATTGCTTGATTTCAAAAAGCAAATTGTCATTAGGCTTTGTCGGTGAATGCACCCAAAGACCACCATTCTGTAGACGGATAACTGTCATTCTA